>CAYFRZ010000041.1:0-13913 GCA_964345675.1 uncultured Methanobrevibacter sp. | reverse complement strand
ACAATTAAATTAATCATTTAATATATATTTATTTAATAACTTTTAATAATTTGTGTAATAATAAACATTTAAATAGAAACATTTTAAAAATTAAAAAGCAAATATATTGATTACTATGAGTGCTACTTTAGAAAAGATGAAAATATTAACTGATTCAGCCCAATATGATTTATGTGATTATGTTAGTCATCATAAAAGTTCACAGATAAATCTACCTGGAATTTATGAAGCAATAGGCCATAATGGATGTAAAGTTCCTCTTTTTAAAACCCTCATGACCAATAAATGTAAAAATGATTGTAAGTATTGTATTAACCAATCCAAAAGAAACTTTACAAGATTAGAACTATCACCTGAAGAACTCGCAAGAGCATTTCTTGGATATTATAATAGAGGATTAGTAAATGGTTTGTTTTTAAGTTCTGGTATTTCAGACAATATAGATTCTACAATGGAAAAACAAATAGAAACTGTAAGTCTACTAAGAAAAAAATATGGTTATGATGATTATATTCATCTCAAAATTATACCCGGATCAAGTAAAGATTCAATTAAAAGAGCAATGGCACTAGCTAATAGAGTTAGTATTAATATTGAAGCTGCAACATCCTCCGGTCTTGCAGAATTATCATCTACAAAAGATTATAATAAAGATATATTGAAAAGATTATCTTGGATAAATTCTCTACAACATAAAAGTACAACATATCCAAATTCTACTCATACCACACAGTTAATAATTGGAGCAAACAATGAAACAGATAAAGAAGTATTAAGTAGAATGGAAAAAATATACAAAAAATCAAATTTAAAAAGAACCTATTTTTCAGCTTTTACTCCAATTGAAGAAACAGAATTTAAAAATAAGGAAGCATGTTCAACTGATAGAACTACAAAGTTATATAATGCAGATAGTTTAATTAATTCTTATCATTATAATGTTAAAGAATTAATATTTGATGAAAATGATAAATTATATCTTACACAAGATCCGAAGATACTGGCTGCAAAAAATATGAATATATTTCCAGTAGAAATTAATAGTGCACCAATTAGAGAGTTAATCAGAGTGCCTGGAATTGGAGTGAAATCTGCTCATGAAATTGTATCTATCCGTAAGAAAAAACCATTCTCCAATAAAGAACAACTTCAAAAATTAGGTGTTATAATTAATAGAGCAGACCCATATATAAAAATTAATGGAGAATATCAAACAACTTTTAATTTTTAGGAATATTAATAACTTATTTTGTTATTTAATTTATTAACATGGAAATAAATTATTCTTAAAAATAGAAGAATAATAGAAAAATATTCTTATAATGTAGCTTTATAAAATATATATTATTCGATGAAAATTATACTATAAAATAAAAATATTAGTATTCATCAAATAAAGCCCATATTTCAGGGTATTTTTTAGCAACAGCTTCTTCAATTAATTTAGAAGCTTCTTTTGAAATACTAAATTCAGGTTCAGTTTTTCTTAAATATCTAAAAACAGCAGATGACCTTGAAGACCATAAAGTAATTCGAGGATTTTTATCAACAATTTCTTTAACTTCAGTTACATGTTCCTGGACTTGAATTTGTGATGTTTGTACATTTTTGTTATCCTGAATACCAACAACATCATCTGATTCATTAGTGTCGACTTGTGCTTTTTCCTTCTCATTGTCGATATCATTATCGGAATCAGTAGAATTTTCTTGATTATGCATTTCCTCTTCTATTTCTTCAAAAATATTTTGTTGATCTACATCATCAGAATCTTCTTTTTCATTAGGAGCTTGGACATCATTAGTTTCTTCTTTAGAAACTTCAATTTCATCAGAAGAATCTTTATCATCCAACATGTCTTCAAGAGATTGTGCAGAATTGCTATCAAAATTTTCATTATAAAAATCAGGGATTAATGAATCTAATCCTTTTCCAAGTCCTTTTCTAGCCATTATTTGCCCCCAACAACTTCTGAATCTTTTTTAACTTTATCCATATTGCTTTTAGCAATATTCAACTGAACATTTTCATCCCTTTGAATGATTTCTTTAGCTAATTTTAAATAAGCTTTGGTTCCAGTACTATCAGGATCATAAATTAAACAAGGTTTACCAAAACTAGGAGCTTCAGCCAATCTAATATTTCTTGGAATTATAGTATTAAATAGTAAATTTGTTTCACCAAAATAATTTTTAAGTTCTTTACGAACATCTTTACTAAGTCTAGTTCTTTTATCAAATAAAGTTAGGAGAATTCCTTTAATTGGAGTAGGACTTCTAAGCCTTTTTTCAACCAATTTAATAGTATTAATTAAATCAGCTACCCCCTCAAGTGCATAATACTCAGCTTGAATAGGAATTAAAACACTATCTGAAGCTACTAATGCATTAACTGTTATGACACCTAATGAAGGTGGTAAATCAATAAATATATAATCGAATAATGAGGTAAGATCTTTAAGAGTTTCTTGTAAAACAATATGATAATTTTCACGTTGAGAAAGCTCCATTCCAGCTCCACTAAGAGATATATTACTTGGGACAATAAATAAATTTTTAATAAACGTAGGAATTGTTGCTTTTTTAACACTAATATCTCCAATAAGAGCATCATATATTGTATTTTCTACTTTAGTTTTATCAATTCCAAAACTAGTTGTAGCATTAGCTTGAGGATCCATATCCACAACTAAAACAGATTTACCCATTACTGCTAGAGATGTTGCAGTATTAACAACTGTAGTTGTTTTACCACAACCCCCTTTTTGATTCATCACAGCTATTATTTCACTCATTTAAAGAATTCTCCTATATCTGATAAGTTTTAAGTCATAACTAATAAATTATAACTTAAAAATTTAAAGGGTTTAAAGAATAACATTTAATTATTCAGTATTAGTTAAAAGGGTTAAGTTATAACTTTTAATATAAAACTTAAAAGATATAAGATATCAATTTTAACTTCTAAGGGATAGGAATTAAATTTTAAGTTAAAACATCCAAGTTATAAAAAATAAGTTTTAAGAAATAACTTATCATAACTAACTTTTAACAAATAAGTTATATTTTATAACTTCTCTCTTATAAAGTATTTGTTTTCATAAATAAGTTATTTGTTATTAGTTATAAGTTATAACTAAAAATACAAAAAAGTTATAAGTTATAAGTAAAAAATATAAAAAAATAAAAATAAAGGAAGAATTATTTAGAATTAGACATGGTTCCATCAAAATAACTTCTATATCCTTTTAAATCCAACATTCCATGACCTGAGAAGTTCATGACAATAGTTTTTTCTTCTCCAGTTTGTTTACATTTTAATGCTTCGTCAATAGCAACTTTAATTGCATGAGTAGTTTCAGGAGCAGGTAATATACCTTCATTACGAGCAAAAGTGATTCCTGCTTCAAATACTTCTCTTTGATGAGCAGATCTAGGTTCAATATAACCTTCTTTAGTTAAAAGAGAAACTTGTGGAGACATTCCATGATATCTTAATCCTCCAGCATGTACAGAAGGTGCTACAAAATCGTGGCCTAAAGTAAACATTTTAAGCATAGGAGTAAATCCATTAACATCACCAAAGTCATATTCATAGCTTCCTTTGGTTAAAGTAGGGCATGCGCTTGGTTCAACAGCAATAAACTGAGTATCTGACTTTCCATCAATTTTATCTTTAATAAATGGGAATAATGATCCTGCAAAGTTACTTCCACCACCCGCACAAGCAATCACGACATCCGGTTCTTCATCAGCAATTTCTAATTGTTTTTTTAATTCTTGACCTATAACAGTCTGATGTAACATTACATGATTTAATACGCTTCCTAAAGTATATTTAACATCATCGTTTTCTAAAGCTTCTTCCATAGCTTCAGAAATAGCTACACCTAATGATCCAGGATGATCTGGATTTTGGGCAAGAATTTGACGGCCAATCTTTGTATTTTCACTTGGAGATGCGAAGACATTACCTATTATAAATATTCATTATGTTTTTTCTATCAGGTTTTTGCTGAAAAGAAACTTTAACCATATATACAGTACATTCCAAATCAAGTAAATTACAAGCAAGAGATAAAGCAGTACCCCATTGACCTGCACCAGTTTCAGTGGTTAATCTTTCAATTCCTTCTTTTTTAGCAAAATATGCTTGAGGTATAGCGGAATTTAATTTATGAGAACCAGTTGGCGATGTATCTTCACGTTTATAATAAATTTTTGCAGGAGTGCCTAAGTATTCTTCAAGTTTTGTAGCTCTAAATAGTGGAGAAGGCCTACCCATCTGCATATAGAGTTTTCTAACTTCTTTTGGAATTTTAATATAACGTTCAGTTGCAAATTCTTGTTCTAAACCTGCTTTTGTAAATGCTTTTTGAAGAGAATTAATTTGATCTTTTCCTTCACTATTTTTAGGCATTGGAAGTTCAACAGGTAAATCAGCATTAATATTGTACCATTCCTTTGGCACTTCATTTGAGTTAAGAGTAATTTTATAATCCATGATAATATTAACTTTATTGTACTATTTAAATCTTTGTTGTACTAATATGTACACTTTAATTATTAATAATATAAAAAACAATAAAAAATCATGAGAATTTTAGCTATTGACGTTGGAACAGGAACACAAGATATATTGATTTACGATACAGAAAAAGAACTAGAGAACTCTATTAAACTAGTTTTACCTTCCCCCCATTTACTTATCTCCCAGCAAATAAAAGATATAGAAAATGATATTTATTTCGAAGGAGAAATAATGGGAGGTGGAAAAATAAAAAATAGTATCCTACAACACATAGAAAAAGGATACAATGTAGTTATGGAACCTTTATGTGCTAAAACAATACGCGATAACTTAGAACAAGTAAAATCATTTGGAATTGAAATAGCTGATGAATCAAAAGATTATAACAATTATACAAAAATCAAAATGGGCGATATAAACCTAACTAAATTATCAGAATTTTTATTAGGATATGATTTAGAATTTGATTTTGATAAAATAGCAATTGCAGTACAAGACCACGGATATAACGAAAATATGGGTGATAGAGACTTTAGATTTGAAAAAATAAGAGAAAAAATATCTGAACCAATATCTCCATTAGAATTAGGTTTTAAGAATAATTTACCTGAATACTATACTAGAATGAATGCTGTTAGAAGAATTGTTAAAAATGAAGGTATAACCGAAATTCCATTAATGATGGATACAAAATTTGCTTCCATTGCGGGAATGTGTTTTGATGAAGTTGCAGAAAAATTAAGCAGTTATATTGTAATTGATATAGGCAATGGACATACCACTGCTGCAAGTATAGAAAATGGTAAAATCCAAGGTGTATTCGAACATCATACATCCAGTTTAACTGGAAAATCACTTGAAAGATACATTAAAAGATTAGCAGAAGGTATAATAACCAACAAAGAAGTTTACGATGATCATGGTCATGGTGCACATGTTTTAAATCCAATATCTAAAATTGAAAAAGTAATTGTAAGTGGACCTAAAAGAGAACTAATTGAAAAAACAAATCTTGATTGGCATCATGCGGCTCCTGGTGGAGATGTAATGATGACTGGTACTATTGGTTTAATAAAAACAATATTAGGTCGATGAAAATGCTAAAAATGGATTCGCATATTCATAGTGAATATTCGCCCGATTCAAATTCAAAAATCGATGATATTTTAAAAAAAGCAAAAAAAGAAAATATAGAAATAATAGCCATAAGTGACCATAATACAGTTGATGGAACAAGCGAAGTTTTAAAAAAAACAAGAAACACAGACATACTTGCCATTCCATCAATAGAAATTTCTTCATCACAAGGCCATATTCTTGGTTTTGGGTGTGAGGAAAATATACCAAGAGGACTATCTCCCCAAGAAACAATAGACAAAATCCATGATTTAGGGGGTCTGGCAATTATCCCTCATCCCTACTGTTTTTATAGACATGGTCTATTGTGTGAAAATGACAATGAAAATTTAAAAATAGATGCAATTGAAACAAAAAATGCAAGATTCATTGTTGGATACTGTAATAGAAAGGCAAAAAAATTATCCAAGAAAAAAAATCTACCAGCATTAGGCGCAAGTGATTCACACTACTGGAAATTTGTTGGTGATTGTTATAGTTTAATTGATTGTGAAAAAGATATTGATAGTGTATTAAAAGCCATTGTAAAAGGAAATATTAAAGCAGAAGGAAGCGGTACTTCAAATATTTTGCTTTTAAAATACTTGATTGAGAAAAATTTATTATGAAATTTAATAAAAAGAGCATTTATTCACTCTTTTCAATTAAAATTTCAATAATAGATACATTTGTTTTTTCGTTGTTATAGTTTTCAATTTCTTCAGTAGAAATTTTAATATCCTTAACATCGGAATTAGGAACAAACCTATTTCTAACAATTTCAGCAGCATCAACGGCACGGCTAATCGCTTTACCTCTAGCCCTGAGAACAACACTATCAGACCCATCATTGAATTGTGTAACAACTGCCAAAACATAGTTCATTACAGGTTTGCTTCCAACAAAAATTGTATTATTCTCCATTTTTTATTCACCATAATAATATTATCAATTGATGTATATAAAATTTTACATATGTATTGATAAGAAATATAATAAAATAATGATGAAATGAAACAAAAATCAAATAAAAATTAAACAAAAAAATATTAAATAAAATATTTAATATAAAATTATTATATAAATTGAAATATTCTAAATTGATCTTTTAATTAATAAAAGTTTATTAATAGAATCTAAAACAGCTAAAATACTTGCCATTACAATATCTTGATTAGTTGAACGACCAGTAGATTTATTGCCATTTGAATCCGAACTAATAACAAAAACTTCTGCCAATGCATCAGTACCCCCAGTAATAGCTTCCAAATTATATTCTTCTAATTCAATATCCATAGTATCTTGAATTAATTCACGAATAGCATTTAATGCAGCATCAACTGGTCCTACACCAGTACTTGCAGTTTCTTTTTCAATACCATCAATCTCTAATTTAACGGTAGCTGTAGGAGAAACATTAGCTCCCATAGAAATACTTAAACCCTTGATAACAATAGGAGTTTCACGTGCTGAAGCAAGTTCTGTAATAGCAATAGCAATCAAATCATCATCAGTAACACATTTACCACTATCACCTAATGATTTAATATTTTTAAAAACCTTGTTAAACTGTTTTTGATCTAAATCAATATGATGTTCTTTTAATTTAGCTTTAACAGCATTAGCACCCGTATGTTTTCCTAAAACAATTCGTCTAGAATGACCAACCATTTCAGGAGACATTGGTTCATAGGTAGAAGCATTATTTAAAATACCATGAACATGAATTCCAGATTCATGAGCAAATGCATTATCACCTACAATTGGTTTATTAACAGGCATTTTAACCCCAGTTAAACGACCAACTAAGTTAGATAAACTGTATAATCTAGTTGTATCCAATCCTAAATCAATATCATAAGCTGATTTAAGAGCCATGACAAGCTCTTCAAGTGAACAATTTCCAGTCCTCTCACCCAAACCATTAATAGTAACATGAGCTTGATTAGCACCACATTCAATAGCAGTCAAAGTATTAGCAGTAGCTAAACCAAAATCATTGTGAAAATGAACACTAACAGGTGTTTTAAAATTATTTTTAATATCAGTAATTAACTCATGAGTTAAAATAGGAGTTAAAACACCAACGGTGTCAGGAATGTCAAGAAAATCTGCACCCGCACTAACAACTTCATTAAAAATCTCAAAAAGATACTCCCTTTCTGTTCTTGTAGCATCTTCTGCTGAAAACTCAACAGTGAGGCCATGATCTTTCGCATATTCAACAGCTTCAACAGCTGAATGAGTAATTTCTTCTTTTGATTTTTTAAGTTTATACTCACGATGCAACGGAGAAGTGCCTATGAAAGTATGAAGATATTCTAAATCAGCATCAATAACAGCATCAATATCCTTTTTTAAAGAACGAGCCAATCCAACAAGAGTAGAATCTAAATTTCTATCTTTAATTTTTTTTGAAGCTTCCATTTCACCAACAGAAGATGCAGGAAAACCAACTTCTATTTTATCCACACCCAAATTATTAAGTTTTTGTGCAATTTGAATTTTTTCATCAACTGTTAGGGCAACACCAGGAGTTTGCTCGCCATCCCTCAAGGTAGTATCAAAAATATAAATTTTTTCAGAGAGATTCATATTTTCTTTTTTTAGGATTTCCATATTTTTTAAAGTCATAGTATTACTTCCCTAATTAATTAAATAATTTAAAATTAAATATTAATAAATTTTTCACTAAAAAATGGATAGAATTATTTTCTTCCTTTAATTTTACTAACTAAAACAATAGCTACAATAATAACAACTATTAAAACAACAATAGTAAGATACATTTGAGCTGATCCAGGAACTTCATGTTTATCAATGTTTAGAGAATAAACAATACCAGAATCATCGCCAAACATTAAACTATTACCATTAATCACTGGTGATGAAATAATCGGAGAATTAAATAAAATTGTTCCAGGATTATAAGTAAATTCTTCACTAGCGGTATATTTATTTAAAATATACAAATTACCATTATCAGAACCAAATACAACTAAATTATCTTTAATTGCTGGAGTTGTTTGAATTTTACCCCCAACAGAATGGCTCCATTTTATAGTTCCATCTCTATTATCAATGCAAGTTAAATTACCTTCATCAGAACCAATGAAAATATTATTATCATGTGCATCAACAGTAGGAGATGATATAATTTTATTATTTAAATCAACTTTCCAATTTAAAGCACCATCAGATTCATTTAAACAATAAATATTACCATCATTTGAACCAAAAACAACTGTATCATTGACAAAAGCAGGAGAAGATAAAATTTCATCACCTGTAGTAAATTCCCAATTTATATCTTTATCAGTTCCAATACTATACAACTTACAATTTGTAGATCCAATATAGATTGTATCATCAACAACAATAGGGGATGACTTAAGTTCACCATCTAATTTCTTATTAAATACAACTTTTCCATTATCTTTATCAAGTCCATATAAATGACCATTATTACTTCCAAAATAAACTACATCTTTATAGAAAACTGGAGTAGATTCAACATCATCACAATCATAATCCCATATTTCATCATGATTGTTTAGATTAATAGCTTTAATACCATCTTCAGTTCCAATGAATAATTTATTTGAATTGATTATTGGTGAAGAATTAGTTTCTGCTCCTAAATCAAAACTCCACTCTTCTTCACCGGTTTCCATATTAATCGCTTTTAAAATACCTTGAGTAGAAACTACATAAATAAAATCTTTATAAATTGCAGGAGATGAGTGAATTGGAGATTCCATATTAAAAGTCCAAAGATTAGTCACAAAATCTGAACTTTCTTCCCTAAATGCATTGTGGTCAACACCACCAGAAAATGAATTCCAATTTTCAGCAGCAATTGGAGAAATTACTAAAAGACAAATTAATATTCCAATAAATAATTTTTTATACATGTTAAAACCTCCTTATACATCCCTATTAAATCTTTTAACACCAATTATAAAGAATAATAATGTAAATCCTAAAAGAACAACTAAATCCAACCATACATCACCTAAAGTTTGACCTTTAAGCATTATCCCTCTCATTGCATCATTTAAATAAGTGAGAGGAAATATATATGCCAATTTTTGTAAAATCCAAGGCATTGTTTCAATTGGATAAAATACCCCAGAAATAAACATCATAGGCATTGAAAATGGCATAACCATTTGAACATAATCTTCTTGAGTAGAAGTTCTTGCAGACAACATCATTCCAAATCCAACAAAACATAATGCACCAACTACAAGAACAATAAATGTTTGAAGCAATCCTCCTTTAATACTTACATGGAAAAGCAATACAGCCATACAAATCAATATTAAAGCTCTTAATAGTTCAATTAAAAGTTTAGCAGCAATTTTACCACCAATTACTGTTGAAACAGAAGTTGGAGTCATGAATAATCTTGCTAGTTCACCAGTTTCACGTTCACCAGCAATTGTTGCACCCATTCCCATCATACAACTCATCATCACAGTCATGCCTAAAATTGCAGGAACTAAAAAGTCAATATATTTAATATTTCCATAAATTCTGTTAATATGTAAACTAATATCATCTTTAAAGTTGTTAAATGAATGTGATATTGATGGATCAATATTAGCATCTGTATTTTCAATATTAGTCTGAGAAGCAACCATATTTGATAATCTAGAGAATATAGCTTGTGTTGATGAATCTAAAATCTGAGACGCCATTTGATCAGATGAATCTAAATACAACGTAACCGATTTTTGTTGCGTTGAATTATCATCATAATCAGATGGAAGAATAATAGCTGCTTTAACTTCACCAGAATCAACACGTTTTTTACCCTCCTCTAAATCATCAATAACCTCAATAACTTTATAAGTATCAGTTGTTTTAATAGTATCTAAGGTTAAATCTGTTAAATCTCCATGACTTTGAGAAACAACGACAATTGGTAAATCTGTCATTTCTCCACCCATTCCATATCCAAAAAGTAAAATCATGATTATAGGAAATGCAATTATAGAAATTAATCTACCAGGATGCCTTTTAAGGCTAAGTAATTCTTTTTTAATCATCCACCAAAATTTTTTAAACTCTAGCATTTTCATCCACCTCAGCAGTTGATTTAATAAAGACATCCTCAAGTGAAGGTTCTTCTGTGCAAATAGAGTCAATTACACCACCGAAAGAAATAATATCATTTAAAACATTTTGAACAGCCATGTTATCATAACTATCAATTCTTAAGTTGACACGACCATTATGAGCAATTTCAACACTTTTTACAGAACTAGATGTTTTAATAGCTTCAATAATTTCTTTATTTTGATTTTTTAAAAGAATAGACATTTTTCTTAAACCAAGATTTCCAATATCTTCTTTAGTAGAATTGGATATTTTAGTCTCATCAGAAATCTTTCCTAATGCATCAGCCATTTCTTTTTTATTAGCTTCTAAAAGAGAATCTTTAAGACCTTGTGGTGTATCATATGCCACTAAATTACCAGTATTTATGATTCCCACATTATCACAAAGCATATCTACTTCATGCATATCATGTGAACATAAAATTATTGTATGGCCTTCATCATTTAAATCACGAATCAAATCCCATAATGTACGTTTAGTTGTTGGATCAAGGCCAATAGTAGGTTCGTCTAAAAATAAAATATCTGGTCTGTGAACCAAACTAGCAACAAGAGATGCTTTTTGCTTTTGACCACCTGAAAGTTGACCAACACGTTTATCTTTAGCATATTTAATATCTACTAATTCCATTAAATCTTCAATACGAGAATCTCTCTCATCAGATGGAATTCCATAATAATCCGCACACATCTGTGAATTTTCCATAACAGTTAAATCCTTGTATAAACTAACTTGTTGAGGAACCATGCCTAAAAGATTTCGAACTTCATTTGGATTTTTTTCTACATCATATCCTCCAACAGTAGCTTTACCAGAAGTTGGTTGGATTAAACAAGTAAGCATTTTGATAGTTGTTGTTTTTCCAGCACCATTTGGACCTAACATTCCAAAAATACTCTTATTCGGAATTTTTAAATTAAGAGAGTTAACGGCAGTGAAATTACCATAAACCTTAGTAAGACCTTTAGTTTCAATTGCGTTTTTCATTAATTTCAACTCCCATATCACTATAGAAATTTAACCAAGCAGAATTATTAGAAATAAAATTAATAACACAGCGAATTTTATCTAAAATTAATAATCCTTCATCAGTAATAGAGTAATATTTTACCCTTTTATTATTTTCATTGATATCCCATTTCCCAATAATCAGCCCCTTTTTTTCCATTTTTCTCAAAATTGGATATACTTTACTAGAAGTATTTTTAACTTCAAAATTAAAATCTTTAAAGTCAAAAAACTCATCTAATTTTTTCATGATACCATAACCATGAATTTCTTCTTTGGAAATAATCCAAAGAATTAAATTACGTGTTAAACCATTAGAATAATGTTTAATCAACATTGTTTGACTGTCATAAATTTCTTTATCTGTCATATTTCACCATATGTAAAAATTTGATATAAGTTAATATTTATTATATAAATCATGCTTATATATAAACATGAAGTTAGGTTTTACAACTCTTGCATTATTCATGGAAGATAACAATAAAATAATAGAACTAGCAAAACAACATGGATTTGAAATAATTGAAATTCTTGGAGAAGATCCATTTTTTGAAAAAGATAAGGGTGAATTTAAAGATTGTGGATTAGATATGAGAATTCATGCTGCAACAGTAGATATTAATATTGCAAGTCTAAACAAGGGAATCAGAACTGAAAGTATAAAACAAATGATTCAATGTGGTAAATATGCTGAAAATATTAATGCGAATACCATCACAATACATCCAGGAATAATTGGACGTAACGAACCACGCCTTAGAAAATGGGCACTTGAAATTGCTGTTGAAAGTATTGGAGAAATAATAGATAACACTAATGTTGAAATATCTGTTGAAAATATGCCCGTTCGTGGCAAATTCCTTGGAAATAAAGTTGAAGAAATTGAAATGATTCAAGAAGAAACCGGATGTAGTTTAACAATTGATACAGGACATGGGAACACTTGTGGAAACTTAGAGGATATGTTAAGTTTAAAAAGAATAAGTTATTGCCATTTAAATGACAATGATGGTGTTAAAGACCAGCATATTACTTTAGGTGAAGGTACACTTGATTTAAACTTGCTTAAAAAAATTGACACGGCAATTATTGAATTAAATAACTTTGATAATGTTTTAAAGAGTAAAATAGTTATTGATAAATTATAAATATATTAATTTTTTAAAAGTTATTAGTTATAATTTATAACTTATAAGTTAAACATTATAAAAAAATAATATTTAAAAATCAATCATTGTAACTTCAAAAATATCATCAATAATGTGATCTGTTTTATCCATTACTTTAGGAGATACTTCTTCTTTCTGTTCTACAGTTAATACACTAACATCAGCATTTTTAAAAGCTAACAAGTCATTAATACCATCTCCCACCATCATAACTTTATAGCCACCATCTTTCAAAATAGAAACCACTTCACATTTCCCTCTTGTTGAAACTGTTCCAAATGCATTGTCCTCTGGAATATCAAGTATATTGGCTAATCTATTAATAGCTCCTTTCCTATCACCTGAAGCTATGAATATTTCAATTCCACGTGATTTTAAAGTTTCAATTGTTTCAAAAACTTTAGGGAAAAATTTACCTGCAGATGTGATAGTATATGCAATAAGACCCAAATCCATATCAACAATTAATGCAGAACCATTACATAATTCCATTCTCGGAACTTTCTCTCTTAAAATATCAAAACCATCAGTAATATCTGCAATAGTAGCAGATTCTTCATTATCAATAATCTCTTTAACTTCAGCTTTAGAAATAGGATTTGTTGAAAAGCTAACATCAAAATCAATGTTATATTCTTTAATAACACCGGAAATTAAGGTATTTTGATCTAAATTTAATAATTCATTAGTATCAAATTGAAGTACAACTAAGGCTAAGGCATCAGCTGCATCAATTAACTCTAATGAATTTATATCAGTGAATAAATTACCATTTAAAACATCTTTAATAACTCTATACCTTTCAATTAATGTTCCAGAATTATCAAATACAACAGCTTTCTTCATGATTAATTATAGTTAAAAAATAATATTTAAAATTATTTAAAAAAAACAAGTTTATAAACCATTCCTAGAAACTTAAGAATTTTTTGGATAAAATTTTTTATTTAATAACATTTG
>CAYFRZ010000040.1:0-13923 GCA_964345675.1 uncultured Methanobrevibacter sp. | reverse complement strand
TAATATTGTTTTATTCAATAAATAATTTTATTAAATGATTTTTTCTTTAAAAATTATTAAATTAATTAATTTGGATATTTTGGATGGTGTTGGTTTAATGTTGGTATTGTTTGTATTTTTATAATGTTAAAAAATAATAGTGTCCACCAAAACTTAAAAATTAATTTTTAATAAATGCAATCACGTTTAATAAATAAAATGCTGCATTGATGAATTTAATTTTGGTGGACACTCATAAAAAAAGAAAAAGATAATATTATCTTGATGGAATAATAATCTCTCTTTCACCTGCAGGCATAAATTCTCTTAATGCACCTTTTGCAATTTCTTTTCTTGGATGTCTGAAATCAAAAGTAAGATGCTGATCTGCAAATGCAATTTTAATTAATGGATTTGTACAGAATGCATCACCTCTTGCTGCATGAGGTGCTTGGGCAATACCTGCATATTCAGGTTGATGACCTACATTCATTGCATAGTTCGGATAATTTGGACCTCTTAATTCATGAATTAATCCTTCATCACTTCTAATGGATAATGAGTTAGATGCACCAGCTTGGTCTTGTAAATCATATCCATAGAATCCAAGTCTGGAATGAGTTTCTTTATGCAATATCATGCTTAAATACCAACCATTTACTCCAGCATTTGAGTTTCCAGTAGCAAATGCGGTTGAACATCCTGCTGCTGCAGATACTACTGATGCTCTTTGTGAACCTCCGAAGTGTGTTTCTAAGAGTGTTGGTGTTTCATATTGTTCTAATCCGTAAAGAGTAACCTCAGTTGAAATGTCACGAACGGTATCCATACTTAAATCAGCTTGACATATTCCATAATTGTCTTCAACATAATCTTTACCATAATAAAGGAAGTCATCTAAAATATCATCTGTATATGCTGCACTTGCATATTGTGTAAATCCTACACCTCCAGACATATATGAACCTAGCCAAACTTGGTCGTATAATGCTGCTGCAGCTGCAATGACTTCCAGTGAAACTTCACAAGGGTCATTTGATATTCTGGATGTTTGAACCATATCTGCTAATGTACCGAATGCTACACCACCAGGTTCATTAGGTCCTCTTGCACGTCTGGATGGTAAAAATGCACCCATTCCAATAACATCTGCATGTTTTGCAGCGTATGAAAAATCTGCAATTGCTGCCTCTCCTGCACATAGTTTGTATGCATTAATAAAACTCATACCAATTTGCATTGCAGACCATCTGGAAACTGTACCTCCGTCACAAGCTCTTACTACTAATGTGGGAACCCTACTCACTTGGTATGTTTTGTTCCCAACATATTTTTTAAGCATTTCCGCTTGTTCTTCGGGGAATTCTTTGTTAATATCAATTAATACTCGTTTATCTAATTCGTCGGCTAAATCGTCATTTCCAGTAAATATTTTAGCATAACAATCATCTACAAGTCCTGGGTGTACTTCTACCATATGTTCTTGTACTACCGCACCACCTGGGAGTGCATGGTTAATGTTTTCCATATATTCGTTGATTGTTTCAGGTGTCACTTCTACACCTAATCTTTCTTGTAATACTGAGTGTGCAGTATCCATTCCAACAATGATGGTTCTTTTAATATCGTCAACTAATTGTTGAATTGCAGAGTTGTTACAAAAGTGTAAATCATCTCCTTCAACATAATCTTCAGTTCCTGAAATTTTATATGCCATTAATTGTCTTTGTCCTAATGGTACACCGATATCAGGGTTATAAAAAGGAATATTTCTTTTTTTAGCTAATTTTTCAGCAGATTCATTAAATTCTCGTTTCCTTAATGATTGTTTCCATCCATCGAAACAATAGAAACTGGTGTGGTCACTTTCTTGATCTTCACCTTTAAATTTTTGATTTAATGCGCTTAAAAACTTTTTATTCTCTAAACCCATTTCATTCACCTAATTTCTTTTTTAAGTCTTTAGAAAATACTTGCATCCCATACCCTCCTTCTGTACGTGCAGTATGGATATTTTCTATAACTTCAAGAGCTTCTTTATCTTGTCTCATACCAACATTATCTTCTCTATAAATTGTGGTAATTTCTTTTAGATAATCTTCATCTAATGGGGCGCCCACATCTATTGCTTCGTCTAATTGGCGTCCAACTTGATCTTTTATATAGTAAACATGCCCATCTTCTTCATTAAAAATGTATCTTTGGAGTCCATCAAACATTAAACCATTTTCATCAAGTCTTAAAGAGTGTCCATGCACAGTTGCTCCTCTCATACCGCATCTTGCGGGGTCAAAAATATCTGTTTCGATTAATTCTTTTGATATTTTTTCTAAATCTTGTTCTTTTATTTCAATAACTTGTCTTCCAGATAATGTGCCTGTATCTACTCCTCTATATCTCCACATGTAGGTTCTTGCTCTATCATATGGTTGTGCTGGTGCATTATACATTGAATCTGCAAATTGAATGTATCTTACTCTAATTCCTTCGGCAGCACCAGGAGTAGGTTCTACAATACTTTTTATAATGTCTCCATCGTCTTCCATCTCTGCTAATGGGGGATGTACGGTTTTATAACTTTCACCAGGGGTTCTGTGACCTAAAATTTTTACAATCCCTTCATCAGAAACAGATCTGATTTTTTTGAATTCATGTTCAGGGTTCATATGCTTTCTTCTATTTTCAGCAATTATTGTTTCACCTGGACTATATTGTGCTTTATATTCCATAATTCACCTACTTAATATCATTTAATAACTTTAACTGTTTCAGAAGTTTTTGAACGTGAATCAACTAAACCAATGTAACGTTTGTCAATAGTATTTTCAAAATTATTTCCATATTTCAAATAATCCGAAATTGTAGTTTCTGTCCTTGTAAATATTCCGATTAATATGTAATAATCGCATGGAATGTGTGTTTCTAAAACATCTTTTAAATTGTCCATAAATTCATTGAATTTGGACATGTCAACAGTAACGATTATTTCTCCAACCATTACACGTAGCTCAATATCATTGCCTTTAATGTTTATTTTTTTTCTATCAGTGTGATTTACAATGTGACCTTTACCTGGGCCATAAAACACTTTTTTTGGAATTGATGGGCCGTGAATTAAGACTCTTTGTTGTCCGTCTAATTGGTAGATTTTATTTAAAATTTTTTCGGTAGTGTTGGGTTTTAAAAACCTATATGGGGTAATTTTAATATCTATAACATTAATTTGTGTTGATTCATTCATAAAAACACCTTCAAAGTTCATCTTTAATTTCACCTGCAACTTTAGCTACATTTGGAATCGGATTTCTAAGATTGTCTATGGTGCCATATACAGTTCCAATTAATGATGATGTTCTTTGAACTGAAAACATTTGAGTACCTGCATCTAAACACATTGCAGCTGATGCACATGGGATTGCAGTTCCTTTCGCATGTCTGGTTACGACGTGATTTCCGTGGAAAGTTCCAGGTCCACCACCACCGTAAATTGAATGTGAAAAGAAACTGAATCCCACACCAACACCTTCTGTTCTACCATAATCTACTCCTGGAAGTCCAGTTTCATATTCTAACATATCATTATAATATAATACTGTTGATGCTACTGCTTGTGCTGCTCGTGCAGCCCCCACATTAACAATAACTGCAGCAAGCAATCCTGCTGATGCATATGCATTCCATAATGCCCAATCAACAGGTTCATACATGTTATATCCAGATGGCATTTTTTTAGCTACTCTAATGACATTGTCTTCAATTGCCCTTCCAACTAATGTTTGAATAACAGTGCCTACAGTTCCTTTACCATTTTCTTTAACAATATCAAATACAAGGTTATCTGCATTTAATCCTTGATATGCTAAAGTTAATAAATGCATTCTTTCAAAAGCTCCTGTTGCATCACCTGTTTCAAACATCGCTGTTTGTTCCATAATTGAGGATAATGCAGCTGCATTTAACGTCTGTTTGTTGGTAATGGCTACAACATGGTTTGCCATAATGTTTCTTAAACCATATCCCAATCCTTCTAGGAGAACTGGAGGTCCTAAAAGGGCACTAATGTGGGCTCCTGAAAGATCAACTGTTCTTGGATAAGCTCCCATTACTGCAGTTTTAATAGTTGATGCATCAAACATATTAATTTCAAAACTATCAATAATTGATTGGATGGTTGCTGTACTTGCTTGTAATGTTGACACACTATAATCTGCAGCTACATTTAATCTCTCAAATGGAAGTTGGACCAATAATTGTTGTCCATCATTAATTAGATTGACTGTAGTATCATCATCTTCATTAACTTGTAGTATTTTTTTAATTTTTGTTGCAATTAATTCTGCATTTTCAACAATAGGTAAATCCAATTCCCGTCCAGGAATATAAGTAGATTTTCCACCCATTGCACCTGATTTTAAACCTTTTTCAATTCCAGCTAAATTAACCGCAGCTGATCTTTTAATGTCATAAATCATCTGTTGGATAGCAGAATTTTTAAGTGGACTAATTGATTCAAGTGGCACAGATTCTTCAATAATTTTTCCATCTGGACCATATAAATCTAGATTGTCATCATATATTTTCATTAGCTACCTCCTAAAAAATGATATTAAATAATTAGCATTTCACTAATTTTTAATACGTATTTTAATAATGATTATTTTGGTCAAATAATCGTAATTAGTTACTAGTAATAATTATATAAACTTTTCTTCAATCAAAAATGATAAAATTTTATTTAATTGTCATTTTACTAAATTTCAACTGTATTATTTAACTTTAAATCTTTATAGGGGCTTATTTCTTTAAGAAAAAGATTAGTAATATATTTTAACTAAAAAGTATTATTTTTTTATTTTTATATTTTTGCTCTAATAATTTGTATTTTTGAGAATTGGTGAAAATTAGGGCATCTCTTATTTGAATATGGGTTGTAGTATGTTTTAGACTTAAAATAATTGTAATTTAAATTTTACTTTAAATTCGGTTATTATTATTGCGGATTTTGTAAAAAGTAATAATTATTACTATATAAATTTGCACTAAGTATTATTTTTTCTTAAAAAAATTGATTAAAATAATAATTTTGTACTATTAAAATTAAATTGGTTTAGATAATTTATTGTGTAATAAATTAAAATGAATTAATAAAATTAGATATCTTAAAAAATAGAAGTAAAGTTATGGCTTCTTTTGGCTTGGCAAAGTTTGATGATGAAGTCAATTTTACTTATATTTCTTAATTAATGATGTAAATTGGTTTGTTTTGTTTAACAACCAAATTATTGTTAATAGTAATAATTATATAAATATTTCTTTTATTGATTTTATCATTTTGGTGTTATTTTTTCAAATAAACAATTTATATTTATTATATTTTTAAATAATGGATTTGTTGTTGTTTATTTTATCATTATGGTTCTTTTTATCTTTTATTTAATTTTACTTATTTATTAATTTTTTATTATTTTTTATTATTTTTAATAAATATTTATTATGTGTGATGCTTTTGATATTTATTTTATTATATTTTATGTTTGAATAATATTGGACATTTTATGTTCTTTTTTTTAATTTTTTCGCTATTAACATTCTTTTTGTATTTTGTAATACTTTTTATAAATTTTATAATATTTAATTATTATTTATTTTAAAATTATTATTATTTTTTTAAGCTCAAGTTTTTATGTGATATTATAAGTTAAGGTATATTTAAATTATTTTTAAGATATATTAATTTTTACTTTATAATTATGAATATGGTTAACTTTATAAATATAAATTTAAGATAAGTTTAATTATAATTGTTTTAAGTGATACAAATGAGTTGTTATAAATATTGGGGTAAACTTGAAGAAATTGCAAACAAGTTATCTTCTTACGGTGATTTAGATAAATATGGTGATTCTGCATTAGATGATGTGGATATTAATGAAATTATTGAAATTTTAGATGATGTTGAAATTATTGCCCATGATAAGACAATAGATTTTGATTCTGCAAAGCATATTCTTGATGATGAAAAAATGAATAAAGCTTTAAAACTAATAAGAAAATTCTATGTTTATGTTGGTGCAAGACTTGAAACTGAAAAAGCCATTGAAATGTTGGAATCTGATAATCTTGATACAAATTTAGAATCATTTGAATTTTATGACCGTTATGTTGGATTATTAAACAATGAAAGTCAATTAGCCAAATTTAATGAAGATAAAACTTTTGTATTTTTAGGTTCAGGACCGCTTCCAATTACTTTAATAATGTTTCATGAATTGTTTGGATGTAAATGTATTGGAATTGAACAACAGGAAGGTGTTGCTGAGCTTTCAAGAAAACTTTTAAAGAAATTAGGACTTGAAAATAAAATTGAAATTGTTGTTGGTGATGAAACTGCAATTGAATCATTAGAATATGATATTTTAATGGTTGCCGCTTTAGCAGAACCAAAAGAAAGAGTATTTTCAAATATTTGGCAATATGTTGATGAAAAAACTCCTGTAATATATAGAACTTATACTGGAATGAGGGCTATTTTATATTCTCCAGTTTTAGACAAAGATACAAGAGGGTTCCATAAAGAAGTAATGATTTTACCAACAGGTAATACAAACAATACCTCTGTTTTAATTAGAAAAATTGTTTAATTTCTAAAATCAAGTCTATGCTATGCATATGACTTTTTTTAATAGATATTTTTATTACTTATTTTTTATAATATAGTCTTATGAAAGGAATTCTCGGAGCTATTTGTGGGGATATTATTGGATCAACTCGTGAGTTTCATCCAATTAAAACAAAAGATTTTGATTTTTTCAAACGTGGGTCTACATTCACTGATGATACGGTAATGACATTAGCTATTGTAAATTGGTTAATTAAAGATAAATCCTCTAAGGATATATTAATTAATGAATTACAACATTGGGGAAATAAATATCCTAATTCTGGTTATGGTGGGAGATTTAGAAATTGGTTAAAAGAAACTAATCCAAAACCTTATGGGAGTTGGGCTAATGGTTCTGCAATGAGGGTTTCCCCATGTCCTTGGGTTGCTAATTCATTGGAGGAATCTCAAAAATTATCTAAATTATCAGCAATTGTAACACATAATCATCCTGAAGGGATAAAATGAGCACTTGCAACTTCAGATGCAATTTATCTTGCAAAAATTGGTGTTGGTAAAGAAGATATAAAACAGCATATTGAATCTCAGTATAATTATGATTTATCTCGTAGTGTAGATGAAATAAGAACTAATTATTCATTTGATGTTTCATGTTCTGGTAGTGTTCCGGAAGCTATAATCTGTTTTTTAGAGGGAATTTCATTTGAAGATACAATTAGAAATGCAATTTCTCTTGGTGGTGATGCAGACACTCAAGCAGCTATTTCAGGTAGCATTGCTTCTGCATATTGGGAAATTCCAAGAAATATTTCATATAAATCAATCAATCGTTTGAATCATGATTTATTAAATGTTTTAATTAATTTTGAAGAAAAATTTATGTAGTTTCTTTTTTCTCCTTTTTACTTTGTATTTTATGCAACTGGTTTATGAATCTTTCATCATAATTTCTTGCAATGTCTTCGTATTTGTTCCAAATCCCAATTGCAGTTTCTGGAATAACATTTCTTTTATCTTCACTAAATTTAGTATAAGTGTGCATCATTTCTTTTGAATCAGAAATTAATACTTTAACAAAAGGAATATCTGCTTTGTAGACTGGGATATTATGATTTTTAAAAAATTCAACAATGTTGATTGTTTCGTTGTTAATGCAACAAGTTGGTGAAGCTAGTATATTAACATTTAAATTTTTTCTTTTTTTGATTATTTTAATTAATGCTTCTCCTTCCCCTTCAAATAAAAATCCAATTCTCATGTTAATTGAATGTTTTGCACGTGCTATAATTTCTAATTCTTGATTTATGATTCTATCGACACCATAAATTCTCCAAATTGGGGCCTGAACTTGACTCATTCCATTTTCGTATACATTTGTCAGTCTAGTTATTGTATCATCTAGTTCGGTGATCAGTCTGTTTTTTTCAAGACTTAATACTTCAACGGGTGATCTAACAGTGTATGTTAAGGGTCTTCCATCTTCAACATCTATATAATTTTTTTGAATTAGTCCTTTAAGAACATCATATATTTTACTTCTAGGGATTCCTGATTTTTCAGATATTTCAGTTGCATTTGATGATATTAATGAAGTTAGTGTTACATATGCTTGTGCTTCATACATAGTAAGTCCTATTCCTTTAAGTATTGCTATATTTTCATTCATGTTTGCTATATTGTTGGTTTTGTAATATAATACTTACCATTAACACTAATAAAGTGACAAAATGTTTATATACTATTTTGTTCTACTTTTAACTAACGATATTTACGAGGTAATTATTATGGCAGATGGCTTAGACATGTTTTGTTATCAATGTTCCCAGACTGCTCATGGTACTGGCTGTACTATAAGTGGTGTTTGTGGTAAAAAACCAACCGTAGCAAGATTACAAGATAATTTAATCTTCACTATGAAAGGAATTAGTGCATATAATTATAATGCGAATGTTTTGGGAAAATACAATCCTGAAATTGATGCATTCTTAACTAAAGGTTTGTACACTACATTAACTAATGTTAATTTCGATGCTAATGATTTAGTTGCTCTTGCATTAGAAGCAGGTAAAATCAGTGTTGATGTAATGAGATTGCTCAAAGATGCACACATTGAAGCTTATGGTGAACCAAAACCTGTAGAAGTAAAAGTTGGTGCACAAGAAGGGCCTGCAATTATTATCACTGGTCACGACTTGAAAGCATTGGAGGAATTATTAAAACAAGTTGAAGGAACTGATATTAAGGTTTACACTCACTCTGAAATGTTACCTGCCCATGGATACCCTGGACTTAACAAGTATGAAAACTTAGTAGGTCAATTAGGTGGAGCATGGCACGATCAAAGAACAATCTTCAAAAAATACAATGCAGCTATTGTTGGAACCAGCAACTGTGTATTACCTGCACTTGATGCATACAAGGAAAGAATGTTCACAATGGATGTAGCTAAACTTGAAGGAGTAAAAACCATTGAAAATTATGATTTCTCTGAAGTAATTGAATGTGCAAAATCCTTAGGATCATTAGAACCTGAAGAATTAACAACCATTACTACTGGTTGGAGTGCAGGAGCTATTGTAGAACATGCGGATGCAATCAAAAAATTAGTGGAAGAAGGTAAAATCAGAAGATTCTTTGTTGTTGGTGGATGTGACAAAGCATCAAAACACAACAATTATTACAGAGAATTTGTACAAAATTTACCAAAAGACACTGTTATCTTAACCTTAGCATGTGGAAAATACAAATTCAATGACTTGGATTTAGGTGATATTGAAGGAATTCCAAGATTATTAGATTTAGGTCAATGTAATGATACTATTGTTGCAGTTGATGTGGCATTAGCTTTATGTGACTTGTTTGATATGGAATTAAATGAATTGCCATTGACAATTGTTCTCAGTTGGATGGAACAAAAAGCAGCAGCAGTACTATGGGCTTTACTATATCTTGGAAAAACTGATATGTGGCTTGGACCTATACTTCCTGCATGGTGTAATGAAGACATTTTAAATGTCTTAGTTGAAAATTACAACTTAACTCCAACTTCTGGTAATGCATTGGTTGATATCAAAAAAATCATGGGGGAATAGTTGTGAATGAGGATATTAAAGCTAAAGCTTTAGATATCCAATTTTTATTGGATTATCAGAAAGGCAGTGTTGTCAGTCGTGAAGTAATTAAAAAGGAGTTGGGAACAGTCACCTTCTTTGCTTTTGATCAAGGTCAAGGATTATCTGAACATTCTGCTCCTTTTGATGCAATGGTTCAAATTATTGATGGCGAAGCTGAAATTACAATTTCTGGCAAAAAAAATATTGTTAGCTCAGGTGAAATGATTATAATGCCAGCAAATGAACCACATGCTCTTCAAGCTGAAAATTGTCCATTTAAAATGATTTTAACTATGATTAAATCTGAATAATTTCATTTTAAATATTTTCACACATAATAAAGAGTATATATACAAACCATGGTTATATTGGATGTATGTATCCAATATTCAATTATGGTTTTCTCCAATCTCTTTTTTTATCATCAAACACAATGGGTTTTATGGTTATTTTTTCCACCAAATCAAAATCCAATCAGCTTTGTCTTTAACATTATAATACTTTTTACTTTCATCATTGTAAGATAGTATTCTTTCTAAATATTTTTTGAGAAGTTCTTTTTCTTCATCATTGTATAATTCAAGTCTAAATTTACCATTGTCCATAGCATCTTGGATACTATCATATTCACGATAGTTATTTAAATCAAATCGTTCAATATTTGCATAAATTCCTAAATTAAACAATATATTAAAGAAATAGTTGTAATCTGGGAAATCTTCAGTTTTAACCCCAAGTTCTTTTTCAAAATCTTTTTCGATTTTCTTATTTTCAGGTCCAAAAATAGTTATGAAAACATATTTATTTGCAATTTTATTGAGTTCTGATAATGTTTTATCAATTGGGATAATGCCATTTAATGATCTTGAGCAAACTACTACATCAACACTTCTAATTTCATCATGTGTTATCTCCTCAATTGGTTTTAATATGGTTTCAATATTATTTATATTGTTGGCATTGGCTCTTTTTTCGAGATATTCAAGCATTTTATGGGAGGAATCAACTCCAATTACTTTTTTTACTTTTTTAGCTATTGGGATAGTTATTGATCCTTCACCACAACCAACATCTAAAACAACATCATTTTCATCTAGTATTAATTTTTCAAATAATGCATCCTGATAGTCATCTTTTCTGGTTCTTTTATAAAAACCAGATGCTGCTTTATCCCAATCTTTATTTATTTTATTTTCTAAGCGTTCCGCCCAAAATTTCACCCAATCTATATCATTTGGGTTATCAATGCATTGTTTCATATTTACACCTCTGTTTTTCCACTTAAAATATTTTTATAATCTTCATAGTTTGATTTTAAAAGTTCAGGTATATCAAGTTCGTATGGACATTTGTCAACACAGGAATAACATTCTGTACAGTCTTTTGTTTTTTCCATAATTTTTTGAGTTTTTTCATCTAAATTTGGTTCTGTTGGAAAACGTCTAATCCATAAAGACATTCTGGAACATAAACTAATATTAATTTCTTCTGGACAGGGCATACAGTATCCACAACCTCTACAGAAATTTAATCCAAGTTCTTTTTTATCTTGTTCAATGTCTGCTTTTAAATCATCAGTTAAAATAGTATTGGTATCATAAGATAAGAACTCATCAAGTTCGTCTAATTTTTGAATTCCCCATATTGGTAAAACATTATCGAACTGATTCATATATGCAAAACTTGCTTTTGAATTTTTAATTAATCCGCCACCCATTCCTTTCATGGCAATAAAACCAACATTTAATTGCTCACATTTTTCAACAAGGTTTAACTCTTCTTCCCCACTTAAGTATGAAAATGGGTATTGTAAGGTTTCATAAAGTCCACTATCCAGTGCTTCATGTGCATGAGTTATTTTGTGGGTTGTAATTCCAATGTGTTTTACTTTTCCTTCTTCTTTGGCCTCAAACATTGCTTTATATAATTCATCATCTTCTTTTGGACAAAATGAAAGGTTATGGAATTGGTATAAATCAACATAATCAGTTCTTAATTCTTTAAGGGATGTTTCTAAATCCTTCCAAAATTCTTCAGAAGTTTCCATTCCGGTTTTTGTTGCAAGATAAATGTTTTCACGAACATCTTCAAATGCTTTCCCTAGTTTTCCTTCGCTATCTGTGTAAAAACGTGCTGAATCATAGAAGTTAATTCCATTGTAATATGCTTTTTTAAGTATTTCAATCGAATCCTTTTCATTTCTTCTCTGAATTGGAAGGGCTCCAAATCCATTTTTATTCACTTCAATATTAGTTTTTCCAAGCTTCATTTTAGTACCCTTCATTTTCACTGAAAAAGTTTGTAGTTAATTTTCCGCATCGTTTAAATCAATAGGATTTATGGTCAGTTTTAGTAAATTCTCACTTTCATTAAGTGTTTTGACCAATTTTTCATCTAAATCGGCATGATTGTCATTATAATCAATTTCACCAAGTTCACTTCTGGTGAAAAAAGCTATTTGGTCTTTGTCTAAACTAATTTCTTCATTAATGTTTCCCACATTTCCTCTAGCATCAATTCGAATCCATTTCTTTAAATTTTCTAAATATACTGTATTTAATGCATGAATCATATGGCCTTCATCACCAGTTTCTGCCAATGAAAGAAGTTGATAACTAATTCCTGAAGGGATTTTATTAGCTCTAAGAAGTGCTGCAAGAAGACAAGATTTTGTCCAACAAATTCCAGTTTTATTTTTAAGTACTTCACTGGCAGTTTTTGAAATGATTATGGTTCCCATATCCCATGAATGTGGAATTTCATCTCTAACAAACATATAACATTGTTTTATATATTCTTCTTTATCTTTTGATTGATTTTTTAACTCTGTAACCTTTTCTTGTATGAGTGGGTTCATATAATCAATACTTTGTGTTTCTATTAAGTATTCTTTCATGTTGATGTTTTCATTATTTAAACTTTTGATTTTCTCCATTTAATCACCATATAATTAATAACCATTCATTTTTAACAATATAAATAATATAAAAATAATTAATAATATTGATAAAGATGTTTTTGTTGAAAAGAACTTACTTTTTCTAAATTCTTTATCCTTCACATTTCCTTTTTTCATAATTCTTTCCTTTTCAAAGGAACATTCCTGATAAATTGATTCTATATCCTTTGGAAGCCGTCCATGTTCATTCAGCATGTTGATGGTTTTATTTAAGTATTTTATAGCTTCATTATCATCCTCAAGATTAATGCAACAAAATGCGGATTTGTAGTTAAAATTAGTAATTAATTCTAAATTGTCCTTAATTTTACTCTCATAATTTAAGCAGTTTTCGTATTCTTTTAAGGCATCTTTATACCTTCCAAGTTCATATAATGCATCACCTTTTGCATTAAATCCAACTATTGTGTCTTCTTCTTGTAATGATTTTGTTAGATACATAAGTGCTTCTTCATTTTCACCATTCTTTTGAAGCATTTGTCCTTTGTATAAATCTGATTTTTGATTTGATCCAAATTGGTTTTCAAAATTATTAAGAAATTTCAATGCATAATCATATCTTTTTGCTTGCATTAAGAGTTCTATCTTTCCAATTAAAAGTTCTTTTTTTGAGATGCGGGGGGTTTCAATTTTTGAATAATTGGAATAGTTTTTATAAGCAGTATCCATATATTTTAAAGCTTCGTCCACTTGTCCTTTATTAAACTTAGACATTGCTTTACCACAGATTGCATTAATGGATTTTGGTTGTTTTTTGAGATATTCATCAAAGTATTTTTCACCATAATCTCCATTGTCATGGGTTTTATCATAATACTGATAATACATTCCTTTTTCTTCAAGAGCAGGTATATAGTTTTTTGTAATTAATAAATCTAAAATATTTAAATAATTTTCAACATCATCTTTTGAATGTCTGTTTCGAGCTAATCTGAGAACTTCTTTGTAATTGTTTTCATTAATATATTTTTTTGCTTGATCAATATAATTACTCATGGTATCCACTTTTTTCTTTATAAATCAGTCACTTTCAAAAACTTGTGTGATAACTAATTTTTTGATTAATCTATTCATTTAAATTTTTCAGAATAATGGATTAATTAGCTTTAAATTATAAAAATAACTCCAAATATTAAAAAAATGTTTTTAATAAAAAACTTGCAGATATTTAAATCACACAAGTTTTTGAAAGAGCCATAAATCACTCTTTCCTAATATTTATATATATTCAGATAGATAAATAATAATGC
>CAYFRZ010000039.1:0-14296 GCA_964345675.1 uncultured Methanobrevibacter sp. | reverse complement strand
TACTATGATATATAGTTATGTTACATGATATTTAAATTTAGTTAAATAATTCCAATAAAAAACAATGATTAATTAAATAAAATTATTAAAATTTAATTAAAAAAAGAATAATGAATGATATTCAAAACATTAATCTGATTAAATCGCATCAGAACCTCGCTCACCAGTTCTAATCCTAATTACTTCTTCAACATCTGAAACGAATATTTTTCCATCCCCAATATCACCAGTTCTAGCATTTTCAAGAATAACATTAATAATTCTATCTAAATCTTCGCCTTTAACAATCAATTCAACCCTTGTTTTTGGAATTAAATCAATACAATAACTGGATCCCCTGTATGATTCTTTAATACCTGATTGTCTTCCCCTTCCTTTTACTGTGGAAACATTCATACCTTCACATCCCGCATCTAAAAGTGCTAATTTAACAGATTCAAACATTTCCTCACGTATCACAGCAATAATTCTTTTCATAATATTACCTCCATAATTAAATTCTGTATCCTGATTCTTCATGTAATGCAGAATCAAGTCCCATTATCTCTTCTTTATCATCTACCCTTAATCCTACTAAAATATCTAATACTTTTGCTATAAAATAGCTTACTGCAAATGAATATACAATAGTTGCAATAACAGCTATTAGTTGAATTGACAATTGTTCCGGATTTCCGTAAAATAGCCCTGAAACTCCATTTATTGCAGGAGAAGCAAATAAACCTGTAGCTATTAATCCCCATACACCTGAAAGTCCGTGGACTCCAAATACATCTAATGCATCATCATAACCAAATTTAGATTTTATATAATAAACAGCATAATATGAAATTAATGCAGAACCCAAACCAATTATTATCCCACCTGAAAGTGAAACAAAACCTGCTGCAGGAGTAATTGCAACAAGTCCTGCAACAGCACCAGTAATTGCACCTAAAACTGTTGGTTTTCCATCATCAATCACATCTAAAAGCAACCATACAATCATTGCAACAGCTGCAGAAGTATTTGAAACAAGGATTGCAGAACCTGCCAGACCATTAGCTGCAAGAGCAGATCCGCCATTAAAACCCATCCATCCGAACCACAAGAATCCTGCACCTAAAATTGAATATCCTAAGTTGTGTGGAAGTAAAGATGTATCTTTCCTTTTTCCAAGTATTAATGCAAGAGCAAGAGCTGAAAAACCGGAGTTGACTTCAACTGCAACCCCTCCGGCAAAATCAATAGCACCCATATCCATTAACCATCCACCACCCCAAATCCAGTGACAAATCGGAACATAAACAAATGTTGCCCACAATACAATAAATATAACCCACGCTTTTGTTTTCATTCTTCCAACAACTGCTCCTGAGACAACAGCAGCTGTTAATCCAGCGAATGTTAGTTGAAATCCGGCAAAAACAAAAGTTGGAATAGTCCCAGTTAAAGAATTTACATCGATTCCTTCCATGAGAAATGTTTTAGGAATTCCTATGATGCCTTCAAAACTTAAATCAGCAAATGCAAATTGATAACCATAAATAATCCAAAGTATACTAACTATTGCAAACGCTATCAAAGATAAAAACATCGAGTTCAATACATTTTTTCTTTTTGATAAACCACCATAAAAAAATACAATTCCAGGAACACTCATCAATAACACCATAATAGTTGCAATAAGCATCCATGCTGTATTTCCAGTACTTAAAACCATAATAATCACTAAATAAAATAAACTAAATATCATTGACGGAAGTATATTGTCGGAAAATATATTCCATTAAAATATTATGGAAAAAATAGTATATAAACATTTAGGAAATTTAAAAAAAAAATAAAAAAAAGAACTTGATTATTTACCTATATCTTCTACAAGTTCTTTTGCATAAGGCGTAATATTCTCATTAAGCATTTTTTCTAAAAACTCACCAGTGTAAGTTCCCGCTTTAGCAATTTCTTCAGGAGTTCCGGTAGCAATTACTTTACCACCACCATCACCACCTTCAGGACCTAAATCAATAATATGATCCGCAGTTTTAATAACATCCAAATTATGCTCAATAACAACAATTGAATTGCCCGCATCAGTCAATCTTGATAAAACTTCTAATAATCTTTCAATATCTGCAAAATGAAGACCAGTAGTCGGTTCATCTAAAATATATAAAGTTTTACCAGTACTTGTTCTTGATAACTCTTTAGCCAATTTAATTCTTTGAGCTTCCCCACCGGATAATGTTGTTGCAGGTTGACCAATCTTCATGTAACCTAATCCAACATCATACAAAGTTTGAAGTTTTTTAGTGATTTTTGGAATATTTTCAAAGAATTCCAATGCCTCTTCAACAGTCATTTCTAAGACTTCATAGATATTTTTACCTTTGTATCTAATATCCAAAGTTTCTTCATTGTATCTTTTACCACCGCATACTTCACATGGAACATATACATCTGCTAAAAAGTGCATTTCAATTTGAACAATACCATCACCAGAACATGCTTCACATCTTCCACCTTTGACATTAAATGAGAATCTTCCAGGTTTATAACCTCTAGCTTTGGATTCTAGAGTATTTGCAAATAAATCACGAATATCAGTGAAAACACCAGTATAAGTTGCAGGATTTGAACGTGGAGTTCTTCCAATAGGTTTTTGATCTATTGCAATAACCTTATCAATATTTTCCAATCCTTCAATTTCTTCATATTTACCTGCAAAAGTGAATTTTTTAGCTAATTTTCCTTGAGCTCCTTTGTATAATATTTCATTAATTAAGCTACTTTTACCAGATCCACTGACGCCAGTTACACAAGTAAATTTACCCAATGGAATATCCACATCAATATTTTTAAGGTTATTTTGAGCAGCGCCAATAATTTTTATGAAATTACCGTTTCCAAGTCTCCTCTCTTTAGGAATATCAATTTTTTTAACTCTTGATATGTACTGACCAGTGATTGAATCTGGATTATTCATAATATCCAAAGGTGTTCCTTGAGCAACAACCTTACCGCCATGTTCACCAGCACCTGGGCCGATATCCACAACATAGTCTGCAGATAAAATAGTTTCTTCATCATGTTCTACAACAACAAGAGTATTGCCCAAATCTTTAAGTCTTTTAAGAGCTTCAATAAGTTTTACATTATCTCTTTGATGAAGACCAATACTTGGCTCATCTAAAATATATAATACACCCACAAGACCAGATCCAATTTGAGTAGCTAATCTGATTCTTTGAGCTTCTCCACCAGATAAAGTTCCAGAAGACCTAGACATTGACAAATAATCAAGCCCAACTTCCACTAAAAAGCTTAAACGTTCTTGAATTTCTTTTAAAACTTCTTTTGCAATGAAATTTTCTCTTTCAGTTAATTTTAAATCTTTGAAGAATTGATAAGAATCTTTGATTGCCATATCACAAACATCAATGATTGATTTTCCTCCAACAGTAACAGCCAACACTTCAGGCCTTAGCCTTTTACCACCGCAAACATGACATTTTCTATCAGACATGAATTTTGAGAGGTATTTTCTTGAATAATTAGATTTAGTTTCTAAATATAAACGTTCCATTCTTGGAATAACACCCTCAAATTTACGATTAACCATGTAAGATTTATTTTTTCTTTTAAAAGTGAATGGAATTTTATCATTGCAGCCATAAAGAATAGTATTTTGATATTCTTTATCCAATTCATTAAATGGTATATCCATACTGAAATTAAAGTGATTAGAAACTGCTTCAAGCATCTGATAATAATAATTTTCTTTTGTTGAAGATTTTGACCATGGCGCAATAGCACCTTGATTTAATGTTAATGTTTTATCCGGAACAATTAAATCCGGATCAATTTCCATTTTAGAGCCAATACCATTACATTCAGGACAAGCCCCTTGAGGTGCGTTAAATGAAAACATTCTTGGAGTTAATTCTTCAAAGGTTATTCCACAATCAACACAGGCAAAATGTTCTGAGTATTTTTTTTCATAATCACCATCCCCATCATTAAATAGTACAGTAATCAAACCTTCAGAGAATTCAGATGCAGTTTCAAGAGAATCAACTAACCTTCTTTTAAATTCAACATCTCTCCTAGTTTTAAGTCTATCAACTACAACATCAATACTGTGCCTATATGTTTTAGCAAGGTCAATGTCTTCTTCCAATTCTCTTATCTCACCGTCAACACGAACTCTTACAAAACCTTTGTTTCTTAAATCTTCAAAAACATCTTTGTGTTGACCTTTTTTATCCCTTACAATAGGAGCTAAGATTTGAATTTTGAGTCCTTCACCCTCTTCAATAATTGCATCACCAATTTGACCAAGGGTTTGTTGAGATATCTCTTTTCCACAATTTGGACAATGCGGAATTCCAACTCTTGCAAATAATAATCTTAAGTAATCATAAATTTCAGTTATTGTACCTACAGTTGATCTTGGGTTTTCTCTTGTAGTTTTTTGATCGATTGAAATAGCTGGAGATAATCCTTCAATGGATTCCATCTCAGGTTTTTTCATTTGACCTAAAAATTGTCTTGCATATGCTGATAATGATTCAACATACCTACGCTGTCCTTCAGCATAGATTGTATCAAATGCTAATGAAGACTTTCCAGACCCACTCAGACCTGTAATTACAATAAATTCATCACGGGGGACACTAACATCAATATCCTGTAAATTGTGCTCACGTGCACCTTTAATGATAATTTGTTTTTTAGAATCTTCAGTCATAATAATCATCTTTTATATTATTTATTACGATATTTCTTTTAAAAAAAATATTGTGAGAGCAAATGAAAAATAATAATCATTCGTATTAGATAAAACAAATATTTGATTTTAGAGTATATAAATCTTTTTTCTATAAACAAAAAATCAATTAATATTTTCATATAAACAATATGGAACCTGCAAAAAAACACAGTAAAAATATATTAAAAATATGGAAATTACTTATCCATACTTTTTAAAGCATAAAGTTTGTTTCTTAAATCAGCTGCCCTTTCAAAGTCGAGTCTTGCAGCCGCATCCTTCATGTCTTTTTCTAAATCTTTTATGAGTAAACGGAGCTCATCCTTAGGCATTTTTTCAATATTTGCTCCAGTAACTTTATATTTTTCATCTTCCTCAGCTAATTTTTCTTTCAATGTTCTCTGAGTTGATGTTGGAGTAATTCCATGAACTTCATTATATTTCATTTGTAATTTACGTCTTTTAAGTGTTGTATCATATGCATTTCTAACAGAATCAGTCATTTCATCAGCATACATTATAACACGGCCGTTAACGTTTCTTGCAGCACGTCCAATAGTTTGAATTAATGAAGTTTCATTTCTTAAAAATCCTTCCTTATCCGCATCCAAAATAGCTACAAGAGACACTTCAGGCAGATCCAAACCTTCCCTTAAGAGATTTACACCAACCAATACATCAAATTTGCCCCGCCTTAAGTCATCAACAATTTCAATTCTCTCCAATGTGTCAATTTCAGAGTGCATATATCTTACTTTAATACCAATACGGGCATAATAATCAGTTAAGTCTTCTGCCATTCTTTTAGTTAATGTTGTAACTAGAATTCTTTCATCTTTCTTCGCAGTTGATTTAACTTCTTTAAGCAAATCCTCAACCTGACCATCAACAGGCCTTATTATAACTTCCGGGTCGACAAGTCCAGTTGGCCTTATGATTTGTTCAACAACATTTCTTGATTTTGAAAGTTCGTATGTTGCAGGTGTTGCTGAGACATAAATTACCTGATTAACTGATGATTCAAACTCATCAAATCTTAAAGGACGGTTTTCTTTAGCGGAAGGCAATCTAAAACCATAATCAACCAATGTCTGTTTACGTGCACGGTCTCCATTATACATTCCTCTAATTTGAGGTACAGTAACATGAGATTCATCTATTATTGTTAAAAAATCATCGGGAAAATATTTTAAAAGAGAGTAAGGTTTATCACCCCAATGACGTCCGGATAAATGCATAGAATAATTTTCAATTCCCGGGCAATATCCCATTTCATTAAGCATCTCTATATCAAAACGGGTCCTTTGTTCTAATCTTTGAGCTTCCAATAATTTACCCATTGCATTAAGTTCAGATAATCTTTCATCAAGTTCGTTTGTAATTTTTGAAAGCGCTTCATCCATTTTGTCCTGGCCAACTACAAAATGCTTTGCAGGGAAAATCATGTAACGGTTAAGTGATTCTTGTTTTTTTCCTGTGACTTTGTCAATTATACTGATTGCATCAATCTCATCACCAAATAGTTCAATTCTAATTGGCGGTGTTCCATGAACTGGATTAATTTCAATTACGTCGCCTCTAACTCTAAATTGACCTCTGGAAAATTCAATGTCATTACGTTCATATTGCATGAAAACTAAACGAGCTAAGATTTCTGACCTATCATAAATATCGCCAACAGAAATACCAAAGGCAAATTCACCATAATCTTCAGGTGAACCAATACCATAAATACAGCTCACACTACTTACAACAATAACGTCATCTCTTGATAATAATGATTGAGTTGCAGAATGTCTCATTATATCAATATCATCATTAATGGATGCTTCTTTATCAATGAATGTGTCTGTTCTCGGCACATATGCTTCAGGTTGATAATAATCATAATAACTAACAAAATATTCAACTGCATTATCTGGAAAGAACTCTTTAAATTCTTCATATAACTGTGCAGCCAATGTTTTGTTATGGGAAATAACAAGAGTTGGTTTTTGGACTTTTTCAATGACATTTGCCATTGTAAATGTCTTACCCGAACCTGTTACACCTAAAAGTGTTTGCTCTTTTACACCCTTTTTTATACCTTCAACTAATGAGTTAATCGCTTTTGGTTGATCACCTAATGGATTATAAGGTGAGTTTAACTTGAACTCTTTCATAATATCTATTTATTTATAGAAACATTGAAACTGATATGAATATAACTTGGGGAACAGCAAGGGACTATTTTTTCATCCCTTATTATAATTTCACCATGATTTTTAATCTCTTTTTCCAAATCTTTTTTGATTTTACTTACATTATCATTATTGTAAACCCTAAGAGATCCTAAAAATACAGTTTTAGCAGCCATGTTCATTATTGAAATAGTATCAACCATTTCATGTTCATTATATTTTTCTAAAATTTTATTAGAAATTTCAGTCAATTCTTTTTTTATTTTTTCTTTATCCATCTTAATCCCTCAATGCATCGGCTATACTTTTAGCAATGGAAACACGTGAAGTATCAGAAGACAATGTGTTTGTTCCAATGATTTTATTTGCACCTGCCGCATAGATTCTAGTTGCACCATTATTAGTTAAAATCGGGTGCACACAACATACATCAACAGTAGCTGCTCCGTATTGTTTTAAAATATTGATGGCATTAACAATAGTTCCACCAGTAGCAATTATATCATCAACAATAACTGCATGCATACCTTTTACAGAATCAACGTTAACGGTATTGTCACTTTCACTATCACATCTCACATCAACAATTTTAGTTTCAACTTTATCAGGGCCTAAACGAACTTTAGTTAAATAAGTACAGTCACAACCGATAATTTCAGATATTTCCTGTGCAAATCCGTATGCTCCTTTATCAGGTGCAATTATTAATGGTTTTATTTCTTCTTTTTTAAAGAATTTTTTATCCAAATATTCGGCAATAGCAGGCATTGCAGATAAATTTCTTGCCGGAACATCAAAAAAGTCTAAAACACATTTTTCATGAATATTGAATGTAATAAACTCATCAGCACCTGCAGTTTCAATTAATTCACAAACGATTTTAGCGGAAATAGTTTCTCCAGGATTAAAACGTTTTTCTTGTCTTGCGTATCCCATGTATGGAACTACTACCCTTACTTTTTTAGCACCTAAATCCTTAAGGTTAGCTATCATAAACAATAATTCCATTAAATTTTCATCTTGAGGATATCCAGTTGATTGGATGACAGTTACAATTTTATCTTTAACTTGACCATTAATCTTCAAATATCTTTCCCCATCCGGAAACTTACTAGTTTCAACATAACATAATTCTTCTCCAAGTTCACGTGCTACACTAGCTGCTAGATCTTGTGAAGATGAACCACCTATAATCATAATATCACCAAAAATCTTATATGGATATAATTATGTCCTTTGTAATTAAAAAGGTTAAGTATTAATATTTAAAAGTATTATAAAAGTTAATCATGAAAAAATTAAATGTCGCACTTATAGCATTGGTGTTAATAGTTGTTGTATTCTTAGCATCAACTATTGTAAGCCCAGTATTAATAGTTGCTGAAGATGCATCTGAAGACAATGGTATTGATATGGCTGCGACTTTTAGTTTAACTGGTTTTGACTGGATTTATCCGGGAAATTCCATTAATGCTCAAGGTCAGACATTACATAATGTTTATGCAGATTATCCGGATGATCCCTACGGTGCTGCCCGTGATATAATGAGTTATACATACCATGTTACCCCACATATCATAATTAGTGTGAATAATGATGCTGCAGCAGCTATTTTTGGAGGAAGCATTATTGATGATATTCGTGCAAATGATGGATACAATGGATATGCAGGCAATGATAAAGTTTCAGGAAGTATGGATAGAGGAGATGCTGTTGGAACTGCAATGATGAAAAATGGAATAAATATTTTTGAAATACCTATACAATTTTTAATGGGAAATATTGGAGTTCACTTCACTTAATTTCCCCCTATCTATTTTTTTAGTGCATCATAACATAAAATGAGAGCGCAACCCCAACAAAGGAAATTGCCATCATAATCAAACCATGTTTTTTAAGTGTAGGATGCTTTGATTGCACTAAGAAAAACGGCATGAAAAATCCAAAAAATGTGAATGTAGCAAATACAGTATTTTTTGAGATTAAACCAATGAAAAATCCACTCCATGATAAAAATATAGTAGCAATATAAGCTAAAATCAAAGCATTTTTATTAACCTGAAGATCTTGTGTTCTATAAACCCCAAACTGTTTAGATTTTAAACCTTCAACTAATGGAGTACCACATTTAGCACAGAAATCATAATCATCCTGATTTTCAAAACCGCAATTTTTACATAATCTAGTCATTACTTAAAGTTAATATTTCCTTATATAAATTATTTTTTAAGAACCATTGCAATTTCACTAAATTGTTCACCCAAATAATTAACATTTGTTAAATTATCAAAATATTTAAACCCTAACTTTTCTAAAACTCTCTTTGATTGTGCATTTCCACGTTTATATGTTGCATAAATCTGTTCCACATTCAGATTATCAAATGCCCTTTTGACAATGATTTTTGATGCTTCAACTGCATAACCATTTCCCCAATACTCTTCAGCAATCCAATATCCCAATTCAGCAGAACCGTCCCCCCAATAATGATTACAATCAGGATGGAATAATAATCCAACGCAACCGATTGGAACATTATCCAAAACAATAGCATAAGTTTCTTTTTTTGAAAAGACAGTTTTAATAATATTTAAGCTATTTTCAATACTTTCATGTGGTGGCCAGCCAGCAATTGGACCTATTTTAGGATTTTTTGCAAAATAATATAAGGATTTTGCATCAGATTCCTGCCAGGGTCTTAAAGTGAGATTTGTAGTTTTAAAAATCATGATATACAATTATGTTTTCAACAATATAAAAATTTTAAATATGACCATAAGTCAATACATAATTATGAAAGTCAAAGAGGGGATTATCGGTTTGGTAGTAGGGGATGCATTGGGAGTTCCTGTAGAGTTTTACAGAAGGAAAGAACTTGAAAAGAATCCGGTCACTGGGATGGAAAGTTATGGAACACATAACCTGCCGGCAGGAACCTGGTCTGACGATACTTCCATGACAATAGCCACAATGGCCAGCATTATAAACAAGAAAGGCATTGACTATGTGGATATAATGGAAGAATTCATTGAATGGCAAAAGAATAATAAATATTCCCAAGAAAAGACATTTGACATAGGCATAACAACACGCAATGCATTGGACAGTTACACACCGGGATTTAGTCCATTTTGCGGCATGGGTGGCGAAAGAGATAATGGAAATGGATCCCTAATGAGAATCCTTCCCCTAGCTTTTATAAACAATATTAGTTATGAAACAATTGAAAATATTTCATCATTAACTCATAGACATGAAAGATCAAGAATTGCTTGCGTATTATATGTTGAAATAGCCAAATCAATGATTAATAACCATGATTTAAATATAAAAGAACATGTTCAAAATGCAAGCAATAACATTATTGAATATTACAATGGCTCCGAAGAGCTTATTCATTTTAAAAGAATTTTTGATGATGATTACTCTGATGGAATTTCAAGTAATGGTTATGTCATATCAACATTTGAAGCGGTTATTTATTGCCTTGAAAATACAACCAATTATAAAGATGCGGTTCTAAAAGCTGTGAATTTAGGTGAAGATACGGATACTGTAGCTGCTATTTGTGGTGGACTTGCAGGAATTTATTATGGTTTTAATGATATTCCTATAGATTGGATTAATCAAATTCGTCAAATTGACACCATCTTTGATTTATGTGAAAAGTACGGAGTTGTATGTAATGAATATTTATGAAACTATTAAAAATATTAGAGCTTCCTGTGATAATTATATAGATCCCAATTTACTTTCTTTCATTATTGATGATAATAACTACATGGGGACAAATAATATCTTAGAAATTGAGGGATATGAAATTGAAGATAATGATTCTTACGAGGAAAGACTTTTAAAAATTAGTAAAAAGGAAAATATATTTCTACCTTGTGGAATGATGGCATTTATACCCATTTTAAACGAATGTGATATTTTTTCAACACAGGACTATCATCTTCAGCTTACTCCAGAAGAATTTGACGTCTATTGTGATAATGAAGAAAAATTATTTGGAATTTTAATTAAAAAAGATTCTGCCGATTACATTATTGGAAAAACCGACGTATGTAATTGTAGTGTTAGTGCATCATTTAAAACATTAGAAAAAACAGATTCCGAATTTTACAAAACAATAGAAAAAATAGTAAAAGAAAAAATAATAGTGTAATCCAACTTAGTTAGTAGTTGGATTATTCAAACTTGTTTTTGGAACTTTATCTGCAACTTTAGAGCCTAAGTTTCTCATTTTTGCAATTAATTTATCTTTGGAAGAACCACTAATTAGAATGTTTTCTAAAACATCACTTAAGGTTTCAGTTGGAATGATTTCAATCATGTCTTCGTATTTCTTCTCAATCATGACATCTTTTAAGTTAGATTTAGGAATTAATACTTTTTTCATTCCAGCTTCTGCAGCCGCTTCAATTTTAGCAGTTGCACCACCAATAGGCATTACATCACCACGAACATTAAGAGAGCCAGTCAATGCAACAGTTTGATCAATAGGAATTTCCTCAATAGCGGAAATAACTGCAGTTGCAATACTTACACTGGCAGAATCCCCTTCAACACCATCATAAGTTTGGATGAACTGAACATGAATATCATAATTTGAAATGTCTTTGTTAGTGTATTTTTTAATTAATGCACTTACATTTTGAACAGATTCGCTAGCGATTTCACCTAATTTACCAGTAGCAATTATTTGACCACCAGTTTTAGATTGAGTCGGAGCTGCTTCCGCTGCAATTGGTGATACAATTCCACTCCTATCCCCAATTACTGCAAGACCATTAATAAGACCGACTCTTCCACCTTCAGCGGAAACCATACTGTAATCTTTTCTTTGCAAAATGGATCTGTCAGCAATTTGTTGTTCAAGTGTTCTTGCATATCTTTTAGCTTCAGATACGTGTTCAACAGTTACAAAGTCTGCTCCTTTTTCTATAGCTACATCACCAGCAGACCTTACAAGTCCACCAAGATCCCTTAATCTCAAAGTTAAAGCATTCTGTTTTCCGGATCTTCTTTTTGCTTCCATGATGATTTCATCCAATGCATCAGTTGAAAAGTGAGGAATTCTTCCATCATTTTTAACTTCTTGAGCTACGAACTGGACTAATTTTTCTCTGTTTTCAGTAGTATCTTCCATGTAATCCTTCATGAATACTTCATAACCGTATCCTCTGATTCTGGATCTCATTGCAATGTGCATTCCTTCTAAAACTTGAAGGTTACCAGATGCTACGAGTACAAAATCACATGGTACTGATTGAGACCTTACCATTGCCCCACTTGAGTTTTCACTTTGACCTGTGATTGCATATTGTTTTTCTTGCATTGCAGACAATAACTCCTGTTGGGTTTTCATAGACATGGTCCCTATTTCGTCAATGTATAAAACTCCACGGTTAGCTTTGTGAATCATACCTGCTTCCACACGTTCATGTGCCGGAGTTCCAAGTCCACCAGACTGGTATGGGTCGTGACGTACATCGCCCAATAGAGCTCCAGCATGAGCACCAGTTGCATCCATGAATGGTGCGAATCTTGAATCCTGATTATTGACCAGTAATTTTGGATACATGTTGCTGTTTTTTGGTTTGATTTGGATTGAAATGAGTAAAATTAAAGCTGCTGCAATAATAGATTCCAGTAATCTACCATACATGAATCCAATTACTAAAATACCTCCAATTGCAAACATTGTAATGATTGTTTTCTTTTCTTCATTGCCTTTAGCAGAACCTTTAGTGGCTTTTACAATTTTTTTACCCTCACCTGCAGGCACTGTCCTTACCAATGGATGATTACTGTCTTCCATGTTCGGGTATACTAAAATGTCTTTTAGAGTTTCATGAGGTAAAATCTGTGCCATCCCTTTAGCAAGCATGGATTTTCCAACACCCGGATCTCCAATAAGTAAAACGTTTCTTCTTTGTTTTGCTGCTTTTTTAATTGTTTCAATAGACTCTTCATGTCCAATAACCTGGTCAATCAATAAAGGTGGAACTTCAATGTCTTTTGAACTTTTAATATTATTATAATCTAACATTGGTTGAGCTTCTTCACTATTATTTTCTTTTTCTACAGACTCAACAACTACTTCCTTAGGAGAATCTTCAGTTAATTCTACTTCTTCAAATTTCATAAAATAAACCTCCTTTCAATAAATAAATTCATCATTAGAAAATTAAGTTAAATATACTATTTAAATATTATTTAAATCTGTATATTATATAAAGGTTTCTAATTTAGTAAACAAAAGTTACTTTAATCTTTAATTTTATGAGAATTGAATTTAATATATAAAAAGAATAAAAATCGATTAACAATTAATTTAATCCATGAACAAATTACAATTCAACAAACTATTTAACAATAACCCCCATGAAAAATTGTAAAAAATAACTCCAATCCATACTGATTTCTAAAAATTAAAATTTTAATGAAGATATAATTGAATTGGAAATTACAAATAAACAACACACACTTATTGAAATAGGATACCCTAAAAATGCAATTACAATACCCACAATAAAAATTACAAAGGGCAAATAAGAACCATACCTCCTATTTAATGCATTTCTTGAAATTCTCAGGTTTTCTTCATTGTTTGAATTTATATCAATTAAAATCCTAGAATTGATGAACAATAAAAAATCAATACTAATGAAATCGAAACAATACAATAATTGAGGAATCAATGAATTTGGATTATTTGCAATATATGTTGTTAAATAAGGTATAAACGATACAAAAAACATCAACAAAATATTTAACCAAATTACTTTTGTATCAATTTTTTCAACATCATTATAAATCAAATGATGATACTGCCACAAATTCGCACAGACCATAAAGCTAATCAAATATGTAAAATAAGAATTTTTTAATGCCCAAAATGAAGATAATGATGCTGTTTCAGGTTGAGGTAAACCCAATACTAAAACAGTGACAATAATTGCAATAATAGCATCATAAAATGCTTCAAGCCTATCTGTTTGCATATAACTTTTCATAATAATTACCTCATAATTACTAATATATAATAAAATCATGACTTTTATTTTTAATTATACCAGCCTCAAAAAAAATAGTTCAACACCATTGATACAAATTATTTGATTTTTCACTAAACTTCAATCATTTAATTGTAATTAAAAAAAAAATCGATTAGATGATACTTTCATGTCAATATTATTAAAAAGATTTTAATAATGAATTAATAAAATATAATTTTTGTATAATAACTTTAATTTAATAAATAACGATAAAAATAAAAAAAAGATAAAAATATATACTAATAACCAATATATTACTAAATACAATATTAATTTTCAATAATTATATCTTATTAATCGAT
>CAYFRZ010000038.1:0-14482 GCA_964345675.1 uncultured Methanobrevibacter sp. | reverse complement strand
ATTAGTATATAATATATTAATTTTAATATATAATTTTTATTACCAATACATCACAACAAAATTCTTTTTAACAATGAAAAAAATAATAATAAGATAATGAATTCAACTACCAAATCACAAACATCAATTGCAAAATTTGAAGAATTTTTTGCCACATCATATAAGGATGATGTATTCAAAATACTTGAAAAATACCCTGATGAACGATCATTAAATGTAGATTATCGTGCATTAGAAATATTTGATCCAGACTTAGCAGATTTATTAATAGACAAACCTGAAGAAGTTATCGATTCAGCTAGAATAGCTATAAAAAACATAGATCCACTTGTTAAAGATGCAGACATCAACATTCGTTTTGAACATTTAAGCAACATTATCCCATTAAAAACTCTTTTAAGTAAATATATTGGAACTTTTGTTGCAGCAGATGGAATTGTAAGGAAAACAGATGAAATTAGACCTCGTATTGAAACCGGTGTGTTTGAATGTAGAGGTTGTATGAGATTGCATGAAGTCGAACAAAGTTCAGCAAACAGAATAATCGAACCATCATTATGTAGTGAATGTGGTGGAAGATCATTTAGATTACTTCAAGAAGAATCAAAATATGTTGATACACAAACTGCAAGAATGCAAGAACCATTAGAAAATTTATCTGGAGGAACTGAGCCTAAACAGATGTTAATGATTCTAGAAGATGATTTAGTAGATAAATTAAATCCAGGAGACAAAGTAAGAATTACCGGGACATTAAAAACTTTTAGAGAAGAAAGGAGTGGTAAATTTAAAAATTACATTTATGTAAATCATATTGAAGCACTAGAACAAGAATTTGAAGAATTACAACTCTCTGAAGAAGATGAAGAACAAATCATAGAATTATCAAAAGATCCCAATATCTATGATAAAATCATTAAATCAACTGCCCCATCCATTAGAGGATATAGGGACGTAAAAGAAGCAATTGCATTACAATTATTTGGAGGAGCCGCTAAACAGCTTGAAGATGAAACTAAATTAAGAGGAGACATTCACATCCTCATCGTAGGGGACCCCGGTATTGGTAAGTCCCAAATATTAAAATATGTTTCAAGGCTAGCCCCAAGAAGTATCTATACAAGCGGTAAAGGTACCACCGGTGCTGGTTTAACAGCAGCAGCAGTAAGAGATGAACTTGGCGGATGGTCTCTTGAAGCAGGTGCATTAGTACTTGGAGATCAAGGTAATGTTTGTGTCGACGAGCTTGATAAGATGAGATCTGAAGACAGATCCGCACTTCACGAAGCATTAGAACAACAAACCGTAAGTATTGCAAAGGCAGGAATTATGGCAACATTAAATTCAAGATGTTCTGTACTTGCAGCAGCAAACCCTAAATTTGGAAGATTTGACAGATACAAAGTACTTGCAGAACAAATTGACCTACCTGCCCCAATTATTTCCCGTTTCGATTTAATTTTTGTAATTGAAGATAAACCAAGTAAAGAAAGAGATTCAAAATTAGCAGAACACATCTTAAAAACACACCAATTTAACACTGTTGATTATGAAATTGAACCAGAATTACTTAGAAAATACATTGCATATGCTCGTAAAAATATTAATCCAAGATTAACAGAAGAAGCTAATGAAGTTCTAAAAGAATTTTATGTAAGTACAAGGAATAGTAACCCAGAAGAACAAGGAGCAGTCCCTATTACTGCAAGACAACTCGAAGCAATTATTCGTTTATCCGAAGCTAGTGCTAAAATCAAACTTAAAGAAACCGTTGATAAAGAAGATGCTGAAAAAGCAGTTAGATTACAATTAGCTTGTCTTAAAGAAGTTGGTGTAGATCCTGAAACTGGAGAACTCGATGCAGATATTGTAAGTGGTGGAACACCAAAATCCGACAGAGACAAAATACAAAGAGTAACTGAAGAAATCAAACATCTTGAAGAAGAATTCGCAGGAGATGCACCTTTAAATGTATTAATCTCAAATATGAGTGAAAAATACGGAGTAAGTGAAGATAAAACAGAACAAATTGTTAGAAACTTAATCCAAAAAGGAGTTATTTACCAACCGACTACCGGATACTTTAGACGTGTAGTCTAAATATCTACTTTTTATTTTTTTATTAACTTTTTTTACATAAAACTTATTAATTAACAATACATTAATAAAGGATTAAAATAAAACTTAATATATTATACTTATACTAATTTTCACGGAGAGATAACATGGATAAATATGAAGAATTATTAGAAAGAGCAATTGACCAATTACCTCCTGAAGTATTTGAACACAAAAGATTCAAAATCCCTAAAGCTTATTCAGATATTCAAGGTAATAGAACATTCATTAAAAACTTTAAAGATGTTGCTGAAGGTTTAAATAGAGACCCTCAACACTTATTAAAATTCTTAATGAGAGAATTAGGTACCGCAGGGAATATCGAAGGTCAAAGAGCAATATTGCAAGGAAAATTTACTCATTACTTAATTAATGAAAGAATTGAAGACTATGTAGACAAATATGTAATTTGTCACGAATGTAACAGACCAGATACAAGAATTATCAGAGAAGGTAGAATATTTTTACTTAAATGTGCTGCATGCGGTGCAACAGCACCTTTAAAATCATTATAATCTACCTTTTTTCTTATTTTTATTGATACCATGTTTTGTCCAGAGTGCGGAAGTACTGATAAAAAGATGGTTGGCAACATCTGTATTGACTGTTTTTTAAAAGATTTTCAGATGATTGAACTACCTAAAAGAATTGAAGTTCAAATATGTAGCCACTGCAATAGTAAACTTGAAGAAGGAAAATGGAGCGAAGAATTCATTCCCGAAGAAGAGATAATTTACAGAGCACTTGAAAGAAACATAAAAATCCACGATGAAGTTTCAAACGAAGTTATTAATCTGGAAATTGACCAAATGAAAGGCACAATAGCTAAATGTTATGTAGAAATTGTTGGAGAAGTAAAAGGAACTCAAATTGAAGAAACTCAAGAAACCGAAGTTAAAATTTTAAAAACTGTTTGTCCAACCTGCAGCAAAATACAGTCAGGATATTATGAATCAGTTATCCAATTCAGAGCAGATAAAAGAGAAATAAAAAGTGAAGAATTCGAAAAAGCTGATGAAATAGTTAAAAAAACTTTAATAAAACAATTAAAAAGTGACAAATTAGCATACTGCCCCCAAATAGCAAAACTGAAAGAAGGTAATGATTATTATATCGGTTCATTAAAAAGCGGTAGAAAAATTGCTGAAGCATTAAAAGAAGAGTTTGGAGGAACAATTAAAGAATCTCCACGACTTATTAGTGAAGACAAATCTACTGGAAAAGGACTTTACAGAATTTGGATTTCAGTTAGGATACCAGAATTTGAAATTAATGATTTTGTTAAATTTGAAGATAAAATAATCCAAATAAACAATATTGATAAAAATAGAGTAGTTGGAACTGATATCAAAACAAGCAAAAAACATAATATTCCATTGAAAAATATGGAAAAGATAAAACTTGTTAAAAAATCATCAGATATCGAAACAACAACAATAATTTCAATGTCTCCAAGTACAATTCAAATCTTAGATCCTGTTAATTACTCTGCAGTTGATTTAGAAATGAAAGAAGAATTTGCTAATTACAATATTGGAGACGAAATAAAACTTATAAAAATTGATAATTACCCATATTTACTAAACTAAGTGATAAAATGAATATTGAAGAAAAAATTCAGTTAATCAAAGAAGGAACCTTAGAAGTTATAGACACTGAAGAATTAAAAGAAATACTTACTAAAGAAGCACCTATAGCATATACAGGTTACGAACCTTCTGGTAAAATCCATTTAGGACACGCAGTAACTGTACAAAAACTTAAACAATTACAGAAATTAGGATTCAAAATTAAAATTCTCCTAGCAGATTATCATGCATTTTTAAATGGAAAAGGAACTATTGAAGAAATTGCTGAAACCGCCGAGTACAATAAAAAATGTTTCCAGGCACTCGGTCTTGATGAAACTACAGAATATGTTTACGGCTCATCATTCCAATTAGAACCAGATTATACTGATAAAGTTTATCAATTAGCAACAATGACTACTTTAAAAAGAGCAAGAAGAAGTATGGATCAAGTAAGTCGAGCAGATGATAATCCAAAAGTAGCTAGTGTAATTTATCCAATTATGCAAACTGTCGATATGGCTGCACTCAAAGTAGACATTGCACTTGGTGGAATGGAACAGAGAAAAATTCAAATGTTAGCACGTGAAAATTTAGAAAAAATTGGAGAGAACATCCCCGTTTGTATTCACACCCCATTATTACATGGTCTTGATGGAGATGCAAAAATGTCTTCCAGTAAAGGAAACTACATTGCAGTAGATGACTCTGTTAAAGAAATTACTAAAAAAATCAACAAAAGTTACTGTCCACAAGGTGAACTTGAAGGCAATCCAATGATTGAAATTGCAGAAACTTTCGTTTATCCAAATCAAGAAACATTACTCATTAAAAGACCTGAAAAATTCGGTGGAGACATTGAACTCACACATGATGAATTAATCAAAGAGTTTAGTGAGGGTGATTTACATCCAATGGATTTAAAAAATGGAATTAAAGATTTCTTAATTGAATTCTTTGCTCCTGTAAGAAAATACATGGAGAAAAACTAAATGGTTGAAGAAAAAGAAGAATTCGAAATGGGTTTACCCAACGGTGTTGGTGAACAAATGCTTGCTCATGCATTCGAAGAGTTTGATATTAAATTAGAACAAACTGAATTTGGGCCTAAAATTATCGGAGAATATGATGAGCTTGTGAAAGTAAAAGAATTCTTAGAAACTGCAATTCGTGACAGACTAAAAGAATTAGAAGGAGAATAATCTCCTTTATTTTTTTATTGTATGCAATCAGGACATATTCCAAGATATGGTGCAACTGCTTTTTTAATATCTGAAGAGACTTTATTTACACCATTATTAGCATCAATAATTTCAGCAGTATAACATTCAGCTAATTTTAAATAATTATCTTTAACACCAACTAAAAACTCTTCATTCTCAAAAGTATCTTCACCAGAAGTCCTATCAACAGATTTTTTAACATCTAAATCAAGTAAAAGTAATAAATCTGGTTTTTTAGCATATCTATTTAAAACTCCAATCCAATCAACAGGTTCTTGATAAGCCAAGCTTGAAATGAAAGATCTATCGGAAATAATTATTTTCGATTTATCCTCTAGTTTATCCATTATCAACATCCTATCAGCTGCAAAAAGAAGCCCTAGTGTCTTTTGAACTCTATCTGTTGTTGCATCTGAACGTTGCAATATTTTTCTAATTAGTTTTCCAATTTCTGAATCTGTTGGTTCAACTAATGTTTCAACTCTAAACCCATTTGATTCAAGCCAATCTTTTAATAATTTGATTTGAGTTGATTTTCCAGCACCATCGATTCCTTCAAATACAATATACATAAAATAGAATATGTTTTAAATTTAATATATAATTAATTATAAAAATATAAATGAATAATCAATCAAGGTGTCAAAATAAAATGGTTTTAGAAGAATTATTAGCTCCCGCAGGTTCTTATGAAGTATTAGTCACAGCAATTAATGCTGGTGCAGATGCTGTTTATATAGCGGGGCCAAATTATGGTGCAAGAGCATATGCTAAAAATTTTACAATTGAAGAATTAGAAAAAGCAGTAAATTATGCTCATTTAAATGGTGTTGATGTTCATGTAACAGTTAACACGCTCATCAATAACTTTGAAATAGTTGATGTATTGAATTACTTATTTAAATTATATCAAATTGGAGTGGATGCAGTAATCGTGCAAGATTTTGGATTAATTTGGCTTTTAAAAACATTTATTCCAGATTTGGAAGTTCATGCATCAACACAGATGGGATTGAATAATTACAGTTCAATTAAATGGGCCTCAGACAATAATATAAAAAGAGTAGTTTTGCCAAGAGAAGTTAACATCAATCAAATAAAAGAAACCTATGACCAACTTAAAGAAGACAAAATAAATATGGACATTGAAGTATTTGGTCATGGAGCACTCTGTTATTGCGTTAGTGGAAAATGCTATATGTCATCATACAATAGCGGTAGGAGTGGTAATAGAGGAGCTTGTGCCCAACCCTGTAGAAGACAATATCGTTTAAAATATAGGGGATATAATATAGGAAATGGATTTTTACTTTCAACCCATGATCTTGCAACTTACAAAAATATAAAAGAAATTTCAGATGCAGGAGTCAAATCTCTTAAATTAGAAGGTAGAATGAAATCCAAAGATTATATTGGAACTATTGTAAACAGTTATAGAAACATTATCGACGGCAATCCTGGAGACTATGAAAAAGATTTACACCTTGTTTTTAATAGAAGGTTTACCGACGGATACATTATGGGAGATAAGCCCGGTGACGTAATGGGGAGAGGAAGTTCCGGTCATGAAGGATTATATATTGGAGATATAATCAATGTTGAAGGAACAAAAGTCACTATTAAAATAAAAAATAAAGAAATTCCAGTCATTTTAGAACCCGGAGATGGAATTGCATTTAAATATAATGGTAAAATTAAAGGAATTTATTTAGAAAAAATTCTAAAACAAGATGAAAATGAAATCATAATTGACACTACACGTCTTGTTAAAGAAGGAACTGAAGTATTTATTAGCTATTCTGCATCAACCCATGAATTTTTAAAACAATACGAAAAAGAAACTGTTAAAAATCATGTTGGATTTAATTTATCTTTAACTTGGGATAATGAATTGAACTTATACACCAAAGTTGAATACACAATAGATGATGAATTAATTAATTTCAGACATAAAACACTTGATACATTTGAAAAAGCTAAAAACAAACCAATAGATAAAGAAACTATTGAAAAACAGCTTAAAAAAACTGGTGGAACACCATTCTTCATTGAAAATATTAGTTTTAATAATATGCCAAATGATATGTTTGTACAAATTCGTAAACTTAACCAAATTAGACGCGAAATCTTAGATACTGCAACTAAATTATTGTTAAATCATTATACTCCAACTAAAAAAGCAGTGAAATCTGTTCGTAAGAACTTGACTAAATTCTTCGAAGATTACGAAAATAATGGGAAAGTTAAAAGAAAAACACCAGAATTATCATTGTTTATTGATGATTTATCACAAATTAGAGCAGCATCTGGATTTGACTTAAAAAAAATTTATTTTGATGGAACTTGCCATTATAACAATCCAGAGGACTATTTTAAAAATATTAAAGATACTTTAATGAAAGGTAGTTTAATGGCCTCCCCTACCGAATTTGTTTGGGTTTTATCTTCGTTTATAACACAAAAAGATGCAATTAAATGTAATAAAATTGTAAAAGAACTTGAAAATGAGGGAATAATCATTTCTGTAATGGGAGATTTCCCTGGAATGAAAGACATATTCGACTGTCCAATATATGGAAATCATAATTTAAATGTTTGGAATAGTTTCTGTGTACGTGATTTAAACGAAGCAGGATTTAAATCATTAATAGTATCATCCGAACTTTCAGGTCATGAAATTAAAGAACTAGTACGTAAAAATCACGACAGAAATATTGATTTAGAAATGATTGTCAATGGAAACTTAGAAGTAATTGTGAGTAAAGATGATTTCACTAATTTAAATGATGGTAAAGACTTCATTATTTCGAATGATGCTGATTATGCTATTTTAGAAGATAAAAAAAGAAAAAAATTCAAATATAAAGTTTTCTTTGATTACAACAAACAAAGTCATATAATCAACAAAGATTGTTTATGTTTAATTGAAGAAATGAATGAAATTAAAGAAATAGGTCTTGATTCACTAATTCTTGATTGTAGATATTCTAACGAAAAATACACAACACAAATATTGTCAATTTATAATGAAAGCCTCCACAATAAAGATGAGGAAGAATTATCAAAATATAAATATCAAATTATGGATTTCTCACAATCATATATTAACAAAGGAAATTATATTGAAGGTAGATTACATGAGGGTGAAAAATGAGAATTCCTGAGTTACTTGCACCTGTTGGCTCAATGGACCATTTAATAATTGCAATAAATGCCGGTGCCAGTTCAGTTTATTTATCCGGGAAAGATTATGGTGCCCGCAAATATGCAACCAACTTTACTTTAAAAGAAATTAATGATGCAGTAAATATAGCCCATATGCATAATGTTAAGGTTTATGTTACCGTGAACACATTAATTAAAGAAGATGAACTAGAAGATGTGATTAACTATATTTCTAATCTATATTCAATCGGAGTAGATGCTGTTTTAGTTCAAGATTTAGGATTAGTAGAATTGATTAACAAGTATGTACCTAACTTAAAAATCCATGCATCAACACAAATGACTTGTGAAAATCAATTAAAATTAAAGTATATTGAAAATAAAGGAATAAAAAGAGTTGTTCTTCCCCGTGAAATGAAAAAAGAAGAAATTAAAGCACTTGATACAAATATTGAATTTGAAATATTTGCACATGGTGCTTTATGCTACTCTTACTCTGGTCAGTGCTTAATGAGTAGTTTCAAAGGTGGACGTAGCGGAAATAGAGGAACCTGTGCACAACCTTGTCGTCAAAAATATAAATTAGAAGGGAATAAAAAAGAAGATTATTACCTTTCCCCTTGCGATTTAAGTTTATTTAATCAATTGAAAGAAATTTCAGAACTAAATATTGCATGCATCAAGATTGAAGGCAGAATGCGAAACAAAGAATATTTAGCCATCATAATTAGTGCTTATCGTGAGGCATTGAACAAATTAAAAAGTAAAAAAGAAATGGAAAATGAAAATATACATCTAGTGTTTAACAGAGGTCTTTGTGAAGGATTATTTAATGATTCGCCAAAAAGAAGTTTGAAATCAGGACATATTGGATTAAAAATAGGTCGAGTTATCAAATCTGAGAAAAATCAAATCGCAATCAGATTATATGATTCAATAAAAACCATTCCTGAAAAAGGAGATGGATTATTAATAATTAAAAATAACGAAGAATACGGATTTGAAATATCTCAAAATCCACTAGTAACATCATTAAATCATTTTAAAACTAGTAAAAATAAACCAATGAAAGATTTATCAAGAAAAGATAAAGTTTTAATTATTAAAAAAGTGTGGCAAAATAAAAAGAACAAATTTAATTTAAATGAATCTGATGTGTATTTAACAAAAAGAAATGCATTAACAAAAAAAGTTAAAAAAATAGAAACTAAGGGATCCAGTTTTGTTAAATCCAAATTAATAATTACATTCTCCATTAAAAATAATTTTCCAACACTCAAAGGAAGATTAACTCTTGCAAATAGAAAAGAAATAGAATGTGAAGTTACAGGAAATATTCCATTTGAAAAACCTCTCAAAAAGAGCGTTAGCAGAGAAACAATTCAAAAGCAACTTCAAAAAATTGATAATTATCCATACCATATCACTCAAATAAATATTAACTATGATGGAACATTATTTATCCCAATAAGCAAAATTAATGAACTTAGAAGAAATCTATTTGAAAAATTAGAAAAAGAAGTTATTAAATCATTTAAGCATCCGAATAAAAAAATTAAATTAGAACAATTTAACAATGAAAATAAGGAATCAGAATATAATCTCTCCTTTTACACAAACAACCTAAAACATTTAGAACACATTGAAAATATTAAAAGAGTGTATTTAGAAATTCCAAATAATGAAGATTCACTAATTATCTCAGAAGAAATACCTAATCTTAATTATATGATTAATTTTATTAAGCAAGCTTATGAACTATCATATGATAAAGATTATGAATTAATTTGGAAATGGCCCGATATAACTCATGACAACTTAATAAAATCATTAAATAAAGTAAGAGGAATATTAAATAAAATGCATTACAATTTACCAATAATGAGTAATAGTTTTAATGGAGAATATGGATTTTATTCTATGAACATTACAAATAATGAGACAATCAACAGTCTTAAAGACTATAAAATTTTAACATTATCTCCAGAATTAACTAAAAAGGATTATGAAGACATAATTAAACATTGCAAATATCCTCAAAAAGTTGAGATATTAGTTCAAGGGTCAGTTGAACTTATGAAAACTAGATATCCATTATTATATGGTGAAGAAGTTAAAAAGAATTATAAAAATTATTTAATCGATAATAAGAATAATAAATATCCAATCCATAAAAGCATCTCTTCACAAGAATTAACAATTTTTAATGATAGTGAACTTTCTTTAATTAATGAAATAAATCATCTGAAAAACATTAATTATTCTAATTTTTCAATAGATGGAAGATATAAAGATGATGAATATTATAAAATGATTAATATCTACAACAATGCACTTAACGGAGATATTGATGAAAAAGAGTTAAAGAAATATAGTTTTAAAAATACACAAGCAAACTATTAAATATTATTTTTCAAATGCTCTTGGCAATGTTTGAATATATATTAAAAAGAATATCATATAAAAGAAGGGTTTGGTAAAAATGCAAAGGGAAAGAATTACATTGCAAAATATTAAAGGAATTGGAGATAAAATCTCTGAAAAAATTATAAAAAGTGTTGGAGGTGAAGAAGAACTCCAAAAAATAGTTGATAATGTTGATGTTGAAAAAATAACTAATATTGATGGAATAAGTCAAAGAAAAGCAATAGATATCATGAACCAATTATTAAATAACCCGAAATATGAATTTATGAAAAGTGATCGGGCTATGGAGATTTATGAAGACATTATCAATAAAATATTAGCATATTCCAATACATCATATTCAAAAAATAGAATTCTAATACTTTCCCCTTCAAAAGATATAAACAAAATTAATTCACAACTTGATTTTGTAATGGATGCAAAAGAACATGTTTCACAACTTCCAATAATCAAATTAAGAGGATTAATGAAAAATCTAAAAGAAGTTGAAGAAGTGAAAGCAGAATATGATCCAAGTAAAGCCATTATTGTTGAAAGTGAAGAAGATAGTTCCTATCTTACTGATTTAGGACTGAACCAATATTACCCAATAATAATCGCAAGTGATTCACCATTACTTCAAGAAGAACTCATGAACTATGACTTAGTATTTTATGTATATTCACAAGGAATACTTGATTTTGAAGGAATGCCCAATCTAGTAATGATTAATATCGAAGATAATGATTATGAGATTGTTCCAGAAAAAGTAATCAATTTTTTTATCAAAAATAAAGATTTATTCACAAGAGTTCATGAAATACAAAAAATTAGAAATAAAGAAAGTGTACTTGGGGAAATTATCCCGATAATTGATGAAGTGAATATTATTGATAAAAGAGAAGTAGATATTGGAAAACTTGTTTATTCTCTTAAAGAAGATATGGATAATGAATTAGAAAAATCAATAAAACAAGTTGACCTTGAAGGAGATGAAATTCTCAACTTATTAAATAATAACTTTCCCCCAAAGATTAGTAAAATATTTGATGAAATTATCAATAAAAGGAAAGAAATCATCCGTGAAAAAACTGGATTAAGTTTTGACCCATTCTTAAGGACATACCCAATTGAAATAGATGATACCGAAATCCAAAGGATAACACTCGAACAAACATCTAAAAAAGAAAATGATATCTTTGATATAAAAAGAAGTGCAGCCATTGAATTAAACTCCATTAAAAAGAAAGCTATTGAAGAAGTTATAGATACTATAAAATTTGACTATAAATTTAGCTTAGGTAGTTTTGCATACGAATATGATTTATGTAGACCCGAGTTCGGTGAAGAAATTCAATTAAATGGAGCGCTACATTTAGAATTATCACTTAAAAAAGATAAAAATAATATACAGAAAGTCGATTATCAGTTAACTCAAAATGAAAACATAGCTCTTTTAACTGGAGCCAATAGTGGTGGTAAAACAACATTGCTTGAAACCCTAACACAAATATCCATAATGGCACAAATGGGACTTCCAGTAAGTGCAGATAATGTAAAAATCAAATTATTTGATGAGATTTATCACTTCTCTAAAAAAAGATCACTTGATGCGGGAGCATTTGAATCATTTTTAAATGTTTTCATACCAATTGTGACCACAAATAGTGAAAAGCTAGTGTTATTAGATGAACTTGAAGGAATAACTGAACTTGATGCGGCAGTTAAAATTATATCTACTTTCATTGACATGATAAAAGAATCCAATTCTTATGGAGTAATAGTTACCCATATGGCAAGAGAACTCATGAATTATACCAATGTTAGAATTGATGGAATCGAAGCAAAAGGATTAGATGAAAAATATAATTTAATTGTTGATAGAACTCCAAAAATGAATTTCCTTGCAAAAAGTACACCTGAACTAATTCTAAAAAGAATATATGAAAAATCAGACCCTAATCTAAAGGTTGTTTATTCTAGAATTCTAGAAAAGTTCTAAAATCAAGATAGTTCACAATTGAAAATTAATTTAATGGAAATTTAAGTTTAAAGCAAAATCCATCATCATTATAAATATCATAGTCACCATTAAGTTGATTAACTAATGCATCAATAATTATCCAACCCAAACCTGAAGATTCAGTAGGATTAAAATCTTTTTTCAAACCTTTACCATTATCTTTATATATAATTTCACAACAATTATCTTTTTTATAAATAGCACCATGGATTATTTTATTTTCAACATCATAATCTTCAAATGCATATTTTAAAGAATTAATAATCAATTCATTAGTTATTAAACTAAGAGGTATAATTTTATCTGCTGAAATCATAAAATCACCATCATCAGCACTAGTAAAAATTACTTCATCTGATACTGTTGGATAAACATCATATATTTTTTTAGCGAAATCAATGAAATACTTCATAATCCAAACTTCATCAGAACTTGGCCCAGTATACAACAAAGTATGGAATAAATTCAATGATTGAATTCTTAATTCCATTTTATTAATAACTTCTTCAAAATTATCATTATTAATTCTTTTTTCCAAAGAAATAGATCTAAGTAAAATATTTAAATTGTTTTTAATTCTATGATTAGACTCTTTAATTAAAAGATTTAAAGAATTATTTAACCTAATTAATTCTTGTTCTCTTTTATATTCTTCAGTAATATCCTGAATCCCACCAATAAAATATATATCCCCATCGATAATCTCTTTTTGAAGGATATAATGCATCCTGCGTAATTCTTCACCTTCAGCAAAATTATAATCAAAAGTATGATCCATCTTATCTATCTCACCGGAATATAACTTTTTTATATCCTCATCATATTCCCCATTGTCAATAATGTTACTTCTAAATTCTTCAAAAATCTCTTCTGAAGTTACATCATCAAATGATTTATAAAATCCTAATTGTGAAACATAATTTTTACAATGATGTATATTAGCAACATTTTCAACTTCAGGAGTGAAAAGAGTTCCTCTTTCAGGACTAATAACAAAATTACCAGTGCCAAATTCAATATTCATTTTAGAGACCAGCATATCCGAAATAGCATTGTCTTGTTTTTTTAAGTATTCAGCTGTCACGTCAATAACATATATTAATTTAAATCTATAATTACCAAAATTATCATATGATGTGGTAGAATAAAAACTTAACATTTTCTTTTTGTTATTTTCTGTGAGAATTTTTATATCAAACCTATTAGGACAATTATCATTATATCTTTCAAGCATTTCTAATTTTTCAATATCTTCAGGAACCATTAAATCTTTTAAAATATTGTAGGAACTATCATCAATTCTTGGTTCACGTTCCAATATTTCATATATAAAATTATCCCAGTAATATTTTCCATCAATTCCCTTAGTGAACAATGATGTTTTATTTCTATCATATATTTTACGTATTAAACTATTCTCTTGGTTTCTTAAAATATTTACAGTATTATCAATATGAAGTAAATACAAATATCCTTTATCGTAAATTATTTCAATTTTTAAATTTTCAATTAAAGAATCATTATTATAAATAACAAGTTCAACAATTTCATTTATTTGAGATTTATAAACTCTTTTTAGAATAGGGACAATATATTCACCAACATTATTAAATAATTTTCCATAATGTAATCCGGCTATTTTTTCAACTCTTGACTCTACAATCCTACCAGGCAATATATTATTAATTTTTGAGTATACAATAACAAAATCTTCAAAATCATGTAATGGTTCTAAGATAACAACATCTAAAGAAGAGTTATCAATGAAACTAGTATCTAAATCAATATTTAACTTAGAAATTTGGGAATTTTTAAAATTTTTATCATTTTTAATTTGAATCCAATCCCCTTCATCTTTAGCAAATACCCAAATAATTGAAGGATCATTGCTAAATTTAATTTCAAATACCATGATTAATACCTTATGGCACTTTCAAAAACTTTGTTGATTTAAAATTTTTTGAGGAAAATTAGTTTTG
>CAYFRZ010000037.1:0-14529 GCA_964345675.1 uncultured Methanobrevibacter sp. | reverse complement strand
CATTATAATAACTAAATTTATATACTATAATAAATTAAATAACATTAAGTTACTAAAAGTAAGTTTATTGGGAGGTAAATTAATTGGCATTTAAAGATTATTTTAAATTTAATAAAGACAAAACTACATTTATTTTTGTTGGAGGTAAAGGTGGAGTTGGAAAAACTTCTGTTTCTTCTGCTACAGCATTATGGTTAGCTGAACAAGGTAAAAAAACATTAATCGTATCAACTGACCCTGCTCATTCATTGGCAGATTCCTTGGAAGTACCAATTGGGAATTATCCTCGCGAAATCAAAACTAATTTGTTTGCGGTTGAAATTGATCCTGATGAAGCAATGGCTCAAAAACAAGCACAATTAGAAGCTCAAAAAGCATCAAATCCTGATGATGGTGGTTTATTAGGTATGGACTTTTTATCTGATCAATTGGATATGGTATCTTCTTCCCCTGGTGCGGATGAAGCAGCTGCATTTGAAATGTTTATGGATGTAATGAATTCTGATGAATTTGATGTTGTAGTATTTGACACTGCACCGACCGGACACACTTTAAGGTTATTATCTTTTCCGGAAGTAATGGATTCTTGGGTAGGTAAAATGATGATGCTTAAAGCAAAATTAGGTGGTGTAACTAATTCTTTAAAGAAAATCATGCCTTTTATGGATGCAATTGATGATCCTCAAACTTCTGAAGATTTAAAGAGAACTAAAGAACAAATTGACATGGCAAAAGAAGTGTTGTCTGATCCTGATAGAACCACATTTAAAATGGTTGTAATCCCAGAAGAAATGTCTATTTATGAATCTGAAAGAGCGCTGGAAGCTCTTGGTAAATATGATATCACTGTTGATAGTGTTATTGTAAATCAGGTAATGCCAGATATTTGTGACTGTGATTTCTGTCATTCTAGACATAAGTTACAACAAAAGCGTTTAGCTTTAATTGACCAAAAATTCTCAAATCAACACATTGCTGAAGTACCATTATTCAAAGATGAAGTTAAAGGTCAGGATAAGTTATTAAAGTTGGCTCATATTTTATATGATGATGAAAATAACGATGAAGTTGTTCAGGAAGCTATTCAACTTTAAAAAATAAATAAGTTAAAATAAAGTATTATTTTAACTTTTATCTACTTTTTTTTATTTAATATGCTATCAATGAAATTTGCCAGTATTAATGTTGCTGTTGAAAAAATTAAATGATTTCCAATTGCTATTTCATATAATGCAACAATTATTCCAATAGCTATTGCAATTATAACTGCAAATGGTAAATTTCTCCTAGATTTACTCGTGTCGAAAATTGCTTGAGTAGTTGTGTAAAAAATACTAATAAGAAATGATACATCCCATATTGCATTATATTCAGGGTAAATGACCGTTATTGTTATTAATATACATAATATTAGACTTATGGATAATATGAGCTTAGTTTCATTTTTAATTTTTATCACCTGTTCCAACTTTTATCCCAATATTTTTGGGGTATGCTAAATGGTGTCCAATACTCGTCGCTAAAATATTCGTAAGTTTCTGATTCACTTAATTTTCTTGCATTTCCATTACTAATATAAATTGCATCGTTCCTATCTAATCTCATATCATCTTTTATTTTCACTTCAACAAAATCACATCCTCCATTTTTATTTGGAATATTGTAAACTTTTTTGGATTGTAAATATCCTGGTCTTGTAAAAGTAATTTTATCCATAACTTCATGCCAATCACTTTGTTCAACCATTTCATTTCTATATGTTGTTCCTCCACTCTGTATAAGTGCCATTGTTGTAAATAGGTTCATACCTAATGATCCAAGCCCACTGAGTGGTTTAGCTAATAGATTTGCAGCCATATAAAACAATTTGCTAAGTGGATGTGTCTTATTGGAATATATGCTGAATATTCCCTTCACCGAGTTAAATGTTTCACTAATTCCTTTTATTATGTCTTTTGGCATAATCCCAACACCACAACAGTCATGAGTTGTCTTAAGTGATGCTCCTTTATAAATTGATTTCTGAGCCATAATTACATTCGAAACTCCACTGCTTGTATTTAATACAATAGCTGATTTTGAATTTGATTCTGAAAATATGCATGCCATATCTCCTAATTGTGCAATACTAAAATTATTTTTTAAAATGGATGAAAATACATTATCTAATGAGTTTGAACTTTTATCCAAGTATCTATCTGCAACTTTTAGTAAAGCATATTCTTCAATATTCGGTAAATTGATGGAATTTAATAATCTAAACATGAATTTATCATTTAACTCACCATCTACTTCCATACCCATATCTGCGTCTAAAATATTAATATAAGTGTCTTCTAAGTTTATTCCACCCAATATTGTTAATGTATTGCTTCTTTTCCAAGGAGTATTTAATTTTTTAGAGATGTCATCGGCAATTGTGTCTGCAAGCCAAGCTACTTCAAGAGATGCTAAATGCATTCCATACACATTCATTACTCCAAATCTACTTAAATAATCTGGATTTTTTAAAACCCAGTTTTCTAGGATTTTTTGAGTTATTTTTTCATTAGTTATTGTGTAGGTTTGCAGAACCTCAAAGCCCATTGCGGTTCTATAATTTTTATTAAGTCCATAACTTATGCTTTCTTCTTTTTCAACTTCCTCAATTTCATTAACTTTAAATTTGGTTATGATATCCTCTTTTGATGAGTAGCCTATAATTGAATTACTAAAAATGCTAAATGTTATAGGTGTGCCAGTATTTGTGAATCTGATTGAATCGTTATAGTTTTCATATCTAAAATTATAAATGGTTTTTCCATGTAATGCAGATAAACTGTATCTTAATCCGAATTCATCAAAACTATATGTTTGTAAGTTAATTTTTGCGGTTATTTTTTCATTTTCCATATATGTTAATGTTTCACTTTTATCTAGACTTTTACTTGCATAAAATCCAAATAATGCTGTATTGTCCTTAGTTCTGCTTTGATAATCAATTTGTGTATAATCATTAATTTTAGAAATTATTATTCCATCGGATGTTAATTTTGTTTTGTTTATATCAATTTTTACTCCACTTCCATCAAATGGTACTAAATAACTGTAATTATACTTAATTGGTGTAGATTCTATTCCATTTGTGGGTGTTGTTGTAAATTTGTAAACTTTTTCTCCAATTTGAATTGTAAATAATTCATTTTTTGGCATTTTTATTATTCCGTCAATTCCAGACTTTAGACAGTAAACAGAGTTATTAATTATATATTTCGCTGTAACATTAACATAATTTGGAATTAGTGTTGTATGAGAATACTTGGTTGATTTTATGGTTTTATTTATATGGATTTTATTGGTTTTTTTAAGTCCCATGTATTCGGTTGTTATGGAGTATTTTCCAACATCTAAATTGATATCTAATGTTGCAATTCCGTTTTTATTAGTTGTTTTTGAATAAGTCTTTCCATTAAGTTTAAAAGTAATTTTTTGGTTTGGGTATATTTTACCATTGCTATTGAAGATTTTTACATTAAATCTGCCATCATTTCGACCATTAATGGTCAAATCTTTACATTCGATTAAATTTTTTATAGTGATTTTTTTACTTATTACTTCAGTTGTTTTTGGATTTATCACTGAAATGGAATATGTTCCAGGTTTTAAATTAACATGTAATTTTCCAATGCCTTTTGAATCGGTTTTAATTGAATGATGTTTATTATTTAACTTAAATTTGACTGCTGTATTTTTCAATAGCTTTCCTTTTTTAGTATAAAATTTAGAAGAATATGGGGAATTATTTTTATAATATTTTTTAAAATCATTACATTTTATTGTACTTTTAACTGTAATTGTGCTCTTTTTAGAGGTTGTTGCATATTTGCTTGTTCCAAAAAACTTTATTTTAATTGGGTAATTTCCACTTTTCAAATTACCTATTGTAATATATGCATTGCCTTTATTGTCAGTTTTCTTGCTGTAAACTTTGCCATTTACATTAAAATCTACTTTTGCTTTTGTTATTGCTTTTTTATTTTTATTTTTCACTGTTGCTTTGAATTTGCTTCCATCTTTATAATACATTTTTAAATCAGGAGCCGTTAAAGTAACTTTTTCTTTTTTAACAGTTTCCTTACCAACACTTAATTTGCATATTTTTTGACTTGAATCCTGTTGTTTTGTTTTTAATATGTTTTCATTTTTGGTATCTACTGCCGATACGGCAGTAATTAAAAAAAGAAATAGTAAAATGAAACATGTGGTGTTTATTTTTGCATTCATAATATCTACCTTAATGTCAATTTATTAGCTAAATCAACGATTAAAGTTTGATATAGAAACTATATAAGTTTTAATTTTAAAAATAAATAGTAAATGACTTTTAAAATGAATTTTATCGGTAAATTATTTTAATAAATAATCATAATGCACATATAGGTAAATTCACTTTGAGCAATATCTTTTAAAGTGGACTCAACAATGTTTTCATCTGGATAACTTAATCGCTCACAGACTACAACTTTTCTATTCTCTTCAACACCATGGTCAAGTAAAAACTGGGCCATATCTCTTACTTTTCTTGAAGGGAGAGCTATTGTTTTTTTTCCATTGTTAATAACTGGTAAAATTTCTTCTATGTTTTCCCTACCGTGAAATGTCATTATATTTGCATTGTCCCATTGAATATGACATTTTGCAGCTGCAAGTTGCAATGAACTAATTCCTGGAATCACTTCAATATTCTCTTTAGGGAATTCTTTCTCTTCTGATATTCTTAAAACTGTATTTAATACACCTGAAAATCCCGGATCACCAGTTGACAATATTGATACAGTGTTTCCATTGCATGCAAGTTGAACACCTTCTTCTAATTTATCTAAAAGTTCTTTTACATTAAATGCAATTTTATTTTGAACATCATCAAATAAATCAATCGCTCTTGTACTTCCAACGGTGTAATCACTTGTTTTCACAGTATCAATGGCTTTTTTAGTTAAATATTCAGAATCACCAGGACCAATCCCAATAATAAAAATTTTTCCAGTAGGCATGTTTTCTTATTTATTTAAAATTAGTATTAATAGTTACTTTTTAGTTACAAAAATCATTTAAATATTTAACAATTAATGTTTATGTGAGGCGATTAAAATAAACACAGAAGAACAATTAGATTTTTTAATTAATTACTTAATAGCTGAAAGAGATGAGTTAATTGAAATTCCATCTAATTTTAATGAAAAAAGAAAGTTACTTCGTGCATTAATGAATATTAGAATGCCTAATGAAGTATCGTCAGAATTTTTAAATGTTCAGGATGATTTTTTAACTGCTGAAACTTTAAATAAAAATCTAACATCTGTTGAGGATATTGGAGAAGTTAAAGGAAAATTAATGCTTTGGAAAGGTGATATTTCAACCTTAAAAGTGGATGCAATTGTAAATGCTGCTAATTCAAAATTGCTTGGATGTTTTGTTCCATTGCATAATTGTATTGACAATGTTATTCACTCGGCAGCGGGTATTCAATTAAGGGATGAGTGTAATACAATAATGAAAATCCAAGATAAGGATGAAGAAGTTGGAAAAGCTAAAATTACTGGTGCGTATAACTTACCTTCTAAATATGTAATTCACACAGTAGGTCCGGCTATTCCACAAGGTTCCGAACCTTCTTATGATGATTGCAATGCATTAGCTAATTGCTATAAATCATGTTTGGAAGTTGCAAATTATAATAAAATTGAATCAATAGCATTTTGTTGTATTTCGACAGGGGTATTTAATTTTCCACAAAAGATAGCATCAAAAATTGCAATTGAAACTGTTGAGGAATATTTAAAATCAAATGAAACATCATTAAAACATGTAATTTTCAATGTTTTCACTGATGATGATTATTTAATTTATAAAAATGGGCTATTTGGGGATTTGAATGAATAATTTTAAAAAAAGATTAAACAAATCTAAAGAAGCTATTGATGATGCAGATTATATTATTGTTGGTGCAGGTGCTGGATTTTCATCTGCTGCTGGAATACAATATTCTGGAAAAAGATTTGAAGATAATTTCAAAGATTTCATTGAAAAATATGGTATGAAAGACATGTATTCTGCAGGATTTTATCCTTTTGAAACTCAAGAGGAAAAATGGGCTTATTGGGTTCGTCATGTTTTTGTAAATAGGTATTCTGTTGGAAAAACGGAATTATATGGGAAATTATTTGATTTAGTTAAAGATAATGACTATTTTATTTTAACAACAAACGTTGAACATCAATTTTGGATTAACGGATTTGAAGATAAAAGAATATTTGCAACTCAAGGGGATTATGGATTAATCCAATGCGAAAAAGGATGTCATAATAAATTATATTCAAATGAAGAATTAGTTTATGAATCTTTGGAAGCAATGGATGATTGTAAGATTCCTTCTAATTTAGTTCCTATATGTCCAGTTTGTGGTGGAAATATGGATCTTAATCTAAGAAAAGACCAATTCTTTATTGAAGATGAAAAATGGCATGAAATGGCTAATAATTATCAAAACTTTTTATCCAGAATTGATGAGTATAAAAACACTGTATTTTTAGAGTTAGGTGTTGGATTTAATACGCCAACGATTATTAGGTATCCATTTGAGCAAATGACATATAACAATAAAAACATGAACTTAATTAGAATAAATAGGGATTATCCAGATTCAATTGCTCAGAATAAAGATAAAACAATAAGTTTCGATGAAGAGATTTCTGAAATATTTGATTATTGGCTTTCAAGAATCTAATTCATTAATTTCTTTTTTTAAGAATTCATATATTGAAGAAGCTCCAATTAATTTGCCGGGGTCTTTCCATTCGGATGGGTATAAAATAAATGGTTTTGTTTGATCTCCTCCAAGACCTCCATGGCTTCCGATTAGCTCTTCAAATGCATTTACTTCGTCATATTTTTCATCATAAAAACCATTGACCATTATGTCAGGCATATTGTTAAAAGAATTTTCTCGTTTTAAATGTTGTGCAGCATTTTTCCCATAATTGGCTAATGGATTTTCACCAATTACTTTGTCAGTATCTAAATAATATATTCCATCTTGTCCTATAACCATTCCTCCATTGGTTATTGAATTAACTAAAATAAATCCAATTCCCGGATGTTTTACAAGACCTGGTATCAGTTCAGGGAATAGCATTACGATTTCTTCATAGGTTAAACGTTGTTTCCATTCGGTTAAATATATTAATCCAAGATTCCCAGACCCCAAAACAATCAATTCTGAATTTTTAGCTTTTTTTGTACTTTGTTCTATACTTTCATGACCTTTGATGTATTCTAAGCTATTTGAATATTTTTGTCTTAATTTTTGATATTGTTCATTCTCGAAGATAATTTCTGGTTTTTTATTTTCAATTTCTTCTATAATGTTTTGAATATGTGTATTTTCATCAAAAATATCCTCATAAAAATCTTCTATTCTTTCTTTAATAATTTTTAATTGTTTATTTTCAGAAATAATTGCATCTCTGAAGTGATAAATATTATATTCATTTCTATAAACTTTCAAATCATCTGGAAGAAATCTTCTAACATAATTTCCAAGGGTTATTCCATATTTTTGCTTAAATGTTGCTCCATTACTTTGACCATGATCTGATAAAATAACAAGTTTATAATCTCTATCGCTCATATCTATTGCATTTGTTAACCTTTGAATTTGGGTGTCAATTTGTTTTAATACTGGCCACACATCTTCATCTTGTGTTCCGGAATGATGGGCTACTTCATCATATCCCATGAATGTTGCATATGCAGTATCGATTTCTCCTTTCAGTATTTCGCTAGTTAAAATATCTGTTGTAACTTCTCTGAGTACTACATTAGCACCAGCTCTTATGGCGGCATAAACGATTGTTCTTCTAAGTCTTGGATGGATATTTTTTATGTAATGTTTAATTTGTGATTTTAATTCAACAAGTATGTCCCATAAAAATAATGTAAATATTCTTTGGTAGTTATAAGTATCTAAAAATACGGTATTTAATGTTTTATGGTTAATTTTGGTGATGTTTCCTAATTTTGATGATGTTAATGGTGCACTTTTACTATCTCCTGAAAACATATTGCTAATGCTTATTCCATCAACAAGTAATCCTTTTCCGTTACTTATTCTTTTTTCTATTAATGGAGCATGGCTTAATTTCCCTGATACAATTATCTGGTTATTATTCTCTTTTTCAACCCATCTATAAGCTACAATATTTTCATTATTTCCATGCAATATTCCAGCTTGACTTGCTCCAGTTTGGGAAGATAAATCAGTTTCCCATTCTTTTAGATTATGGGTATTCGTGTTAATCCATTCTTTAATGGTTGGCATAATATTGTTGTCAATTGCCTTTTTTAGAATATTTATTGACAATCCATCAATTTCAAGCATTATGATTCCAGAATAATTTTTCGAATCTTTCTTTTTATTAAGAGCGTATTTTACAATATTTTTCAGATGTCTATTGTAGTAACTGGTGTTTGTCATGTTTGTAACAATGGTTGTGGCAATTGACATTATGATTGGTATTGTAATTGATGCATAAAGCCCAATATGGACATTTGGAATAAAGTAACAGGCGATATAAAAGATTAATGCATTAATAAATATTGTGCCAATACCTAAAGTTTGAATCATAAACTTCATAAAAAATCTTTTAAAAATTGGCCATAGTAATGTATTTGTTATTGTTATTGAAATAACTATTAAAAATGTATTATACCATTCTCCTATTGAAAAATCACTATATAAATGTGACATTAACATTAAAACAAGCATGTTAATTAAGACAATTATAATTAAATTTATCATGATTTTAATTGAAGTTATGATGTTATGTGTGTTCATTTTATATCGATTTTTTGTTTTTTATTGGTTTTCAATGTTATTATTGTAATTTCAGGCTTACAATTTATTCTCATTCTGAATGAATTTGTTCCAAGTCCTTTACTTGTATATTGTATCATATTTCTTACTTTATAAAGGCCAACAGGGTATTTTTTTGAGTTTGGCCCTCTAAATGGTGTTGTTTTGAATTTTGGAATTATAAATTGCCCACCATGGGAATGTCCTGAAATTTGCAAATCAAATTTATTTGTTTTTGATGATTCTTCTGCAAAATCTGGTTCATGAGCAAGTAAGATGCTTGGTGTGTCTTTTCGCATTTTAACTAAAACTTCATCTAAATTATCTGCACAAACAGTACAACTGTCAACACCACAGATATTTAAAAATTCCCCTTCTTTTTCAAGAGTATAAACTTTATTGCTTAAATCTATGACTTTTGATGCTTTAAATATGTCTCTAATTTTTGATGCATCCATCCAATGGTCATGATTTCCTAAAACTCCGAATTTACCATATCTTGATTTTAATTTTTTAAATGAGTATGTTAGGGATTTTTCATAACCTTCTGTTATGTATGAAAAATAATCTCCAGTTAGAGTAATTAAATCAATGTTTAATTTATTGACATAAGTTATAAGTTCATCTAAATATTCTGGATTTATCCATTGACCTAAATGGATATCTGTTAGATTTAATATCTTAAAATTATGAAAATTCCATCCGAGATTATCTAATGTAATATCAACTTCAACTAAATCAATTTTACTAGGTTCGAACTTCTTATCTGGAAGTGAATAATTCATTGCATCTTGAATTCCTTGACGTATTTTCATAGCTGATGGAATGTCATTATCTTCATTTTTCATTAAGATAGTATATCATTCTGAAACTATTTATAATTTTAAAAACATATATTAGGATGTTATAGATTATTAAGTGATTATTATGCTTCAAATTGCAGTTTGTGGAAAACCGAATGTAGGAAAATCCTCTTTTTTTAATTCAGCAACAGCATCTACTGTAGAAATGGCAAATTATCCATTCACAACAATTGATGCGAATAAAGCTGTTGCTCATGTAATTAAGGATTGTCCATGTAAAGAGTTAGAAGTTACTTGTAATCCTCATAATTCAATTTGTATTGATGGAAAAAGATTACTTCCAATTGAATTAATTGATGTTGCAGGACTTGTTCCTGGTGCACATGAAGGAAAAGGATTAGGTAACAAGTTTTTAGATGATTTAATGCAAGCTAAAGTTTTTATTCATGTTATTGATGCTTCAGGTTCGACTGATATTGAAGGAAATCCTGTTGACCCTGGAAGTCATGATCCATTGGAAGACATCCAGTTCTTAGAAGAAGAAATTGTAATGTGGATGTATGGAATTTTATCAAGAAATTGGGTGAGACTTATAAGGAAAGTTGGTGCTGAACATTTAGATATTTCTAAAGTATTATTTGATCAATTATCTGGTACAGGGATAGCTATTGAAGATATTATTGAAGCTAAAAGGAATATTGAACCAGATTATAATAAATGGGGAGAGGAAGATTTAATTGAGTTAACAAGAAATATCTTAAAAATAGCTAAACCTATGATGGTCATTGCAAATAAGGCAGATTTACCAACTTCGGAAGCAAATATTGAAAGAATTAAAGAAAAGTATCCCTATGTGATTCCAACATCAGCAGAATCTGAAATTGCACTTGTAAGGGCAGCAGAAGCTGGTTTAATTTCATATGTTTCTGGTGATGATCACTTCGATATTTTAGATGAGGATAAATTGAATCCAAATCAACTCAAAGCACTTGAATATATTCAAACTAATATTTTAAATAAATATGGCAGTACTGGAGTTCAAGATGCTTTAAATTATGGTATTTTTGAATTACTCAATAGAATTGTTGTTTATCCAGTTCAAGATGAACACAAATACACAGATCAAAAAGGCAATGTCTTACCAGATGGATTCTTAGTTCCAAATGGTGCAACTCCTCGTGAATTAGCTTACATTGTGCATACGGATATTGGTGATAAATTCATGCATGCTGTTGATGCAAGAAGAAATATGCGTGTAGCTAGTGATTATGAGTTAAAAGATGGGGATATTATTAGTATAGTAACTAGGGGTTAGTTCCCTTTTTTTTTATTTTAAGATTTTCATGGTTAAATTAAATCGAAATTTAAATTCGGATGAATTTAAACAATATTATTTTTTAAAAGAAGAATTAAAAGACTTTTGCAGATGTGAAGGTCTTAAAGTTAGTGGTAGTAAAGAAGATTTAGAAAATAGGATTATTCATTATTTGGCAACTGGTGAAGAATTAATTCAAACAACTACTAAAAATTATTCAAATGAAATATCTTCTAAAATTACTTTGGATTCTAAATTAGGTGAAAATTTCAGATGTAGTGAAAATAAAAGACTATTTTTTGAAAAAGAAATAGGTAAGGGGTTTAAATTTAAAGTTAAATTTCAAAAATGGATTAAAGCAAATCCTGATAAAACTTATAGGGATGCTATTGATGAATATTATGAGATTATAAATTCCAACGAAAAAACAGAAATTGGCAATCAATTTCAATATAATCAATATATAAGGGATTTCTTTGAAAACAATGCTGATAAATCATTAGATGATGCAATTAAATGTTGGAAATATAAAAAAAGTCTTAAAGGCCATAATAAATATGAAAATATTGATTTGAAGATATTATGAAAAAAGTAAAAATTACAGTCATGAGAAAAGTTCGTCATGATGATTTAATTGAAAAATATGAGAATCCACTAGATCACGAATGTGATGTTGAAGAAGGTCAGGTATTCATTGCAAATGGTTGGTTAAAACCAGATAATTTATGTGATAGTGCATGGGAGAGTATTTCTCCTTTTGTTTTAGGATTGGCAAATGGGGCTAGTGATTTTTATGATGGGTGGATGAAAAATAAAAAATCTGCAATGATATCTTGCAATGATGGTTTTAGACCAGTAAGTTTTCTTTTAGAGACTTTGGATGAAGATGCAGATTGATTTTAGGTTATGTTATGGCTAATTTTATAGATAGAAGTTTTGATTTTTTTAAAAAGGAAATTGTATTTTTCATATCTTTAATATTGGCTATTGGTTCTTCTTTTTTTGTTAGACCAAATATTGATTATTTTAATTATATTAATTGGAACACAATTTTACTGCTTTTAATAATCATGTTTTTTGTTGAAATTCTTAAAAATTTATCTATTTTTGAGATTTTGGTTCGTAAATTATTAATCAATGTTAGGAATACACGTTCACTGGTCCTGTTTTTGGTATTTGCTAGTTTTTTTAGTGCAATATTCATCACTAATGATGTTTCTTTAATTATTTTTGTACCATTTGCAATATTGACTTTTAAAAAAATTAATCGGACTGATTTAATTATAATAACTGTATCTTTGCAGACTATTGCGGCCAATATTGGATGTATGGTTCTTCCAATTGGCGCTCCACATAATATTTTAATGTATACTATATCTAAAATTCCATTTGAATCATTTTTCTTATTACTTTTACCATATATTTTGATATCCGTAGTATTTTTAGTTATTTCTATATTTTTCATATCAAAAGAAGATATCACTTTTCCTGTTGTGAAAAAAATAGAAGTTAATACAAATAATTTCTTTAAAAGAATTTTCATTGGTGTGGATTATTATTTGTTGTTAACTTTCATCGCTCTGTTTATTTTAATTGGTAATTTAGAACAGATTTCATTTTTAACATTATTTTTTAAAAATTGGATTGTTGGAAATGAAGTTATTTGCGGGATTATTGTATCTCAAATCATGTCTAATGTCCCTGCTGCAATGTTACTCAGCGGTTTTAGTAGTAATTACGAAGCCATAATTGTTGGAATTAATATTGGGGGTTTTGGAACTCTAATTTCTTCAATGGCAAATCTTATTTCATATAAACTTCTGGTTGATGAATGTGAGGAATTCAAAACTAGATATTTAATTGTATTTACAGTTTTAAATGTTGTTTTATTATTTATATTGTTTGGAGTTTATGTTTTAACTTGTTAATTATCCATAAATTCATCTAGTGTTGACCAAAATAGTTTAGGTGGTGCTAATCTATTCATTTCAATTGCAATTGAATAAACCCATAATTCATTCCATAATTTCATATATTTTGGTGAATATTCATCAATTACTGAGAAATCTTGTAAAAATAAACTAAATTTATTCCATTTTTCACGGTATTCTACACCATATTTGGTCCATTTACCAAAAATACCACTAGGCAATCCACCACAAATAAATCCTAAACAAATGAAATACAAAACAAAATAGAAAATTATGTTATAATATTTTACATCAATTTGATAAATTAAACAAACTGCAATAATTCCTATTGATATGAAAAAACAAAGTAATCCATATCCTAATGCAATATCTGCTCCTTTGGATATGTAATATTTATTTAGTTCACCACTATTATCTAAATATTCAGAAACTACTGTACGCCATCTATTAAATTCTGTTTTGAATTCTGTTTTACTGACATTTTCAAATTCAACAATACCATTTTCTCCTATGCTTTCAAAAATTTCAATCATTTCTTTTTCAAAATTTAATAATTCTGTTTTATGAATTTCAAGATAATCGTAATTAATTCTAAAAATGAATCTTTTTAGACTAAAATCAAAAATGATATTTTTATCATATTCGACAAATTCTAAAAATCCTTTTCGAACTAATTCATACATACATGCTTTAAATCCATATAGATTAGGCATCCCAACAATACTTTCACTATCGCAACATATTGCATTAACAATTACAGGATGGTCATGTGTTGGAGGTTCTTTTTGATATATTAGGTCAGTTTCGTGAAATTCTTCACGACCATAAATTAAATAGATTATAAATGGTATTAAAAGGGTTATAAAAATTATTGTAAAATATAATATCATAAATTCACCTTAGTGTTATTTCTGTTGTTTAAGTTATTGTAATAAATTTTTCACTATTGTTTTGTTCCAAGTAATGACTATAATCTATTAAATTCATTTTTCTGTTTTCTTGCATCATTTTTAGCATTAACTGCTAATTTATCTACTTCGTTATTCAATTGATTATTTGAATGTCCTTTAACTTTTACAAATCTTAAATCGCATTCTTTTTCAATATCCTTCATTAAACTCCATATTGCTTTAATAAGTTCAAGATTTTTGATTGGTTTGTTGTCTCTTTTTTTCCAACCTTTTTTCTCCCAATTTTTGCACCAATGGGTAAATATGTTAATACAATATTCAGAATCACTGTAGATTTCTATTTTGTCACCAGGATTATAATATCTTAAAAAATCTTTCATTGAAGCATATATTGCATATAATTCCATTTCATTATTGGTTGTTTTTGGACAACTTCCACTGGACTTTGAAATTTTTTCTCCATTTTTAAGTAAAATAAATGCCCAACCACCAGCTTCTCTATTATATTTTCCTTTTTCATTTATCATGGTTGCAGCACCATCAGTATAATAAGAATATTCGGTCATTTTATCCTTCTTTTAAATAGTTTGCTTTATAAATTATATTTGATTGTGGTTAGGTTTGGTTTATGATTAGGTATTATGGAATTTATATTTTTTATAATTTGCTTAATATT
>CAYFRZ010000036.1:0-15110 GCA_964345675.1 uncultured Methanobrevibacter sp. | reverse complement strand
CAAATAATTTTTTTCACTAATTTTAAATAGCTTAAAATAAATAACTAACTATATAATGTAACTTTTTTAGGAGTTTTAATTATGGATTTAAATATTAAAGTAAATAATAAAAACCACCTTGATATTGGTGGAGCAGATGCAATTGATATTGCAGAAGAATTCGGAACTCCAACCTATGTAATTGATGAAAATAGGATAAGAGATAACTATAATAGATTTTATTCAGCTTTCTCAAAATATTACTCTGATTTTAAAGTATTTTATGCATGTAAAGCTAATACCAACCTTGCTGTAATGAAAATTTTAGAAAGTGAGGGTTGTTGTATTGATGCAGTTTCCCCTGGTGAAGTCCACATTTCAAAAATGCTTGGATTTTCAGGAGATAGGATATTGTTCACTGGTAATAATATTACTAATGATGAATTAAAATTTGTGCATGATCAAGGCACAGTTTTAAACATCGACTCAGTATCCGCACTTAACAGATTATCTAAAATAATTGATCCTGAAGGAGTAAAAATATCATTTAGGGTAAATCCGATGGTAGGTGCAGGACATCATGACCACTGTATTACTGGTGGAGTAATGAGTAAATTTGGTATCATGGAATCTGAAGCTGTTGAAGTGTATGAAAAAGCAATAGAATTAGGATTCAATCCGATTGGTATGCACTCCCATATTGGTTCAGGTATTTTAGATCCGGAACCATTCAAATTAGCTATTGAATCAACTATGGATATTGCAGGAAAAGTTCACCAAAATGCTGGAATTGACTTTGAATTTGTTGATTTTGGTGGTGGTGTGGGCATTCCATACACACCAGAAGAAAATATCGTGGACTTGGATAAGTTTGCAGAAGTTAATGTTGGTTTATTTAAAGAAAAATTAGAACAATATGATATGGGTAATCCTACAATGTATCTCGAACCTGGAAGATTCTTAGTTGGTGATGCAAGTGTACTTTTAGTAACTGTTAACAGTTTAAAACAAAGTTACAGAAAATTCATTGGTGTAGATGCAGGATTCAACACTCTATTAAGACCTGCAATGTATGATTCATATCATCACATTGTTAATGCAAATAAAATGGATTTGAATAACTCTCAAACTGTAGATATTGCAGGAAATGTTTGCGAATCCGGAGATTTATTTGCACGTGATAGATTAATGCCTGAGATAGAGGAAGGCGATGTATTAGGTATTTTAAATGCAGGTGCATATGGTTTCACCATGTCTTCAAACTACAACTCAAGACCTCTTGCTTCAGAAATTTTAGTAACTTATGGTAAATGCTCTGTTGTACGTGAAAGGGAAACTTTTGAAGATTTATATGTAAAACAAAGTATTCCACCACATTTAAAATAAGTTGATATTATGGTAGATTTAAAAGGATTAAAATTCTCAAAAATGCATGGAATAGGAAATGATTTTCCAATTATTGATGAAACAGGTGGAAAAGTTATTTCTGAAGAGGATAAACCTGAAGCATGTAGAATGTTATGCCACAGAAACTTTGGAGTAGGTGGGGATGGTGTTTTATTTGTAGAACCATCTGAAGTTGCTGATATCGGGTACAGAATGTTCAATCCCGATGGAAGCGAAGCTGAAATGTGTGGAAATGGTATAAGATGTTTTGGTGATTTTGTATATAGGAAAGGTATTTTAAAACAAGAAAAAATGACTGTTGAGACAAGAGCAGGAATTAAAACTATTGAAATTACCTTAGATGATGGTGAACCAGTTTTATTTAAAGTAGATATGGGGTTATCAACATTTAAAACTCCTGAAATTCCGATGATTTCTGATTTGGATGAATTTTTAGATGGTGAGTTAGAAGTATTAGATGATACATTTAATGTAACTGCTATTAGTGTTGGGAATCCTCATGCAATCATTTTTGTTGATGATGTTGATGATGTTGATATTAACAAATATGGTCCAGCTATTGAAGCACATGAAAAATTTCCTGAAAAGATCAATGTACATTTTGTAGAAGTAATTTCTAAAAACGAAGGTAAAATGATTACTTGGGAAAGAGGTGCTGGGGTAACACTTGCATGTGGTACTGGTGCAACTTCTACAGCTATTTCTGGTTACAAATTAGGTTTATTTGATAGTAATGTATTGCTTCACTTACCTGGTGGGGACTTGAAATTCAGTGTATATGAAAAAGATGATTCTCTCGGAGCTTTCATGGAAGGTCCAGCAAATCTTGTTTATGATGGAGAGTTCTAATTCTCCTTTTTTAAATTTTATAAGCATTAATTAATGTTATATCTTCGAAAAAGAAATGTTCTTTTTCTGCTATTTCTGAAATAAAACCTAATTTATCTAATTTTTCTAGTGTTTCTTCATTACCCGATAGTGAAGACTGTATCATCTGCACTATTCCCCCATCATTTAAATGATTTCCCACTTCATTTAAAAAAATATCGATAACTTTTCTACCATCTAATCCACCATCAAATGCATAATTTATAGTATCATCTAAAACTTCACTTTCTTTGGTAGGTAGATATGGAGTATTAAATAAAATTACATCAAACTTTCTATTTTTTACAGGTTCAAATAAATTTCCGAATAATATTTCAATATTTTCAATATTGTTTGCTTCGAAGTTTTTGCGTGCAAGTTCACAAGCATCAAAATTGATATCTGTCACGGTGATATTCTCTGTAAATTTTGAAGCATACATTGCAACAATACCTGATCCGGTTCCAATTTCCAGTACACTTTGGCCTTCTTTAATTTGTAAATTATCAGCAAGCAAATAGCTATCTTCAGCTGGAATGTAAACATTATCATCAATATTAATTATAAAGTCTTGCATAGCAATCTATCCGTTTAAAATAGTGTTAAGTTTTTTTGATAAAAATAGGATTTCTTCAGGAGTAATTGCAACAACCCTTTGTTTGAGATATTCATTTAATTTCTCATCTTCAATCTCATTCATACATTTTTTCATTTCTTTTTTGTCAAGATTGGTTATTATATGTCTGGAATCAATTAAAGCATTTTTAATTTTTTTGTTTCTGTGTTGAAATAATGTTTTTATAAATTTAGAATAGATTTCATAGTCTTTGATTGGAATTTTGTTTTCTTTAGGTGTTAACTTTACAACGGTGGAATCTATTTTTGGCTTCGGAATAAAACTTTCAGAACTTACATCTGTTAATTTTTCCACATCACATTTAAAATATAACATAGTTGAAAGTCTAGAATAATTTTTAGTTCCAACTTTTCCATTCATACGATTCGCAAATTCTTTCTGATACATTAAAATAGCTAAATCAAAATCATAATCTAAGAATTTAAATGTAATTGGTGATGAGATTTGATAAGGTAGATTGGAGATGATTTTATTGAATTTTGGAAATTCAACAGTTAAAGCATCTTCATTAAGTAATTCTACATTATCTATTTTTTTGTCTTTAAGTCGTTTAGCTAATATTTCACAGATATGTTTATCTTGTTCAATAGCTATTACTTTTTTAGCTTTTTTGGCAAGTTCAATTGTTAATGTTCCAATTCCTGTTCCAATTTCTAAAATTACATCATTTTTATTTATGTTTCCAAAGTTAATTATTTGGTCTCTTTTATTTTGATCAATTAAATAATTTTGACCAAGATTTTTATTTAACTTTATTCCATTTTGCTTTAAAATATTTTTAGTTATTTTAGAAAGGGATAGGGAATCTTCACTATTCAATTTATCACTTATCTTGGATTTCTAGGTTTTTTTGGAACTTGTGTAAAAATGTAATATTTACTTTTTCCTCTTCTAATTGCATTTTTGTCTAATTCTTGTTTAACTCTATTTACAATCATTCCTGCAGGGTCGGTTAATGTTGGGAGTCTTTCTGTTATATCTTTGAAACTTTCAAATGGTTTTTCTTCTCTAGCATTAATGATGTCCCACATATATTTTTTACCGATTCCTGGAATTAATTCGAGTGTATGGAGTCTTGTACTAACTGCCCCAGTTGTATTGAAAAAGTTAACATATTTTTCTTCGTTTGATTCCACAATGTCTCTGATAGTATAATCTAATTCGATTCTACTTGTTGCGGTTAATTTTTCAAAGTTTAATCTTCCAAGTACTCTGTATATTTTATCTTTTTTTCCTTGTCCTATAAATACTGTGTCTCCTATTTCTAAATCAACACCATTTTTAGGAGCTAACTCGAGTAAAGTGAATTGTTCTGTACCAATAGCTTGAGCAATAGGTTTTCCGCCAAATTTAGACATATCTGACTTAACATAGCCTCTGCTTAAATAATCAAGAACAACAGCATATTGTTCTTTTTTTACAGTTGGTTTTTTTCCATTTCTTTTTTTATTATCAACCATCTTTATCACTCACTATTGTTTTTATATGCTAATTTAACTAATATAAATAAACTATTTAATAGATTTATTTGTTAAGTATAATAAAGATATCTAAAAAAAGTGTGTAACGATAATAAAATTTATAAAAAAATAATAAAAAAAGGGAATAGCTAAAAACTATTCTTCAATATTGTATTGTTCTAAGAGTTCAAGTATTTTTTCCATATCTTGTTTTTCGATTTTTATTGCTTCTTTAGCAAAAATTAATCTTAAATCTGCTAAATCTTTTGGTGCTAAATCGGCGATACGTACAGCAACTTTATCTCTTAGGCCAAAATCGTCTTGTAATTTTTCAATAATTTCTTTTGAATCTTCAACAGAATATCTTTTAAATCTTGCAAGATGATTTAAAGTAATATTTTGCTCGTAGTTTAATTCATTTTCTTCTGAAAAATCTTCAAGAACTTTTTTTACTTCTGCACTTGATATTGGTTCACTTTCAATAATTTCTTTTCCAATCATAGAAATCATTTTTGTAATTTTAAGTGATCAGGTCTTATAATTAATTCTTTTGCTTTGTTTCCTTCTTTTAAGGATACAATGTAAGCTTTACCTTTTTGACCAGTCACTTTTCCAGTTTTACCATGGAATCTAGGAGCAGGTTGTCCTTTTTGAATACTTGGGTTGATAGTAACGTGAACTAAGTCTCCTTCTTCAAACCTTTGCATTCTGTTAGTGATAGGATTGGTTCTACCTGGTCTTTGGGTTTTAGTCATTTTTTTTCTTGATCTACTTTTTAATCCTCTTGATCTTTGCATAATATAACCTCTTATCAACTGTCTGGGTATATTTTGATTAATCTATGTTATCAGCTACCTAGTATTAAATTGCCCATAAATACTAGTAACATAGAATGTGAAAATAATATAATTATCACTCAGTAACATGATAATATTATAATTTTAGTTTAATGCTATTAATATACTTTTAGTTTTTTAGCATTTTTTGAAATGTGGTTTATGTTTTTTTGGTGTTTAAAAAATGGTGTGTGAAGATAACTATTTAGTTATCTTCGAATCTTCTTCTGTCAATTAATTCTTGACGTTTACCTGGATTCCATCCTCCTGATGCAGATTTTGCACGTCCAACTTGTTGTACGTATCCAGTAATTCTATCATACCATTCTACATCATCTCTTTCACCACAGGTAGGGCAAACATTGTTTAATCCTTTCATTAAAGTTTTACATTTAAGACAGAAACTTAATGCTGAACTGTAAGCCCAGAATCCGATGTCGGATTTTTTAGCGATTTTATTAGTTAAACTCATTAAGGAGTCTGGATCGGAGTATGATTCTCCCATGAATGCATGGAAGATGTGTCCACCAGGGGTAATACTGTGGTATTGTTCTTCAATTTTGATTTTTTCTATAAGGGAAAGTCCTGTATCTACTGGTACATGGGAAGAGTTGGTGTAATAATTTGCATTTCCTTCACCTTGTACGATAGCTTGGTCTCCATATTGTTTTTTATCGAGAGTTGCAAATCTGTAAGCAGTGGATTCTGCAGGTGTTTGGATAACAGACCATCTGAGTCCAGTTTCATCTTTTAATTGGTTAGCTCGTTCATTAAGGTATTCAATACATTTCACTCCGAATTTGTTTGCATCAGCATTTTCAATACCTGCTCCAAATAATGAAGATAACATTTCGTTAAGTCCAACAAAACCGAATGATAAAGTTGAATTTTGGATTCTGTAGTATGAATCTTCTGCAACTTGTTGTTTTAAGAATGGTAAAATGTGGAAATCATTTAAACATTTTAATCCTTGTTCTCTTCTGAGCATTAAGGTTTCAACAGCAAGATCCATGTATTCATCTAAGTATTCGAATACTTGGCTTTCATCTCTAGATTGATATCCTATTCTTGGTAAGTTTAAGGTGACATAAGCGAGATTTCCTGTTCTTAAACAATCTTGGTCCCAGTCGCCAGTCCAAGTATCTTGTAAACAAGTTCTACAACCCATGTAGTTTGCCATATTTCCTCTGTATTTAGGGAACATGTTTACAAAGTAAGATGAACCATATTTTGCAGATAATTCGTGAACTAATCTGATATCTTCTTCGTATTCACTGGTCATTGTTTCTTTACGGAGTGTGTAAATTGTATTGGGGAATAAATGAGGTTTTCCTTCATTATCACCTTCGAGTAAAGTTTCGGTAAATGCTCTTTGGATTAATCTGGTTTCTTCTTCAAAGTCAGCATAAGTTCCAACTACTTGTCCTTTCGGACCATATGCGGTTTCTTCTTTTAAAAATTCAGGAACTCCAAATTCTAATGCCATACTTGTAAATGGAACTTGGGATCCTCTTGCGGCATATGCCATGTTTAAGTTGTAAACGAGCATTTGTACTGATTGTTTGATTTCCTCATAGGTTCTTCCTCTTGCGAATGGTGCTACGAATACATTCCAGAGAGACATTCCTTGTCCTCCAGACATGTTTTGTTGTGCTGCAAGCATGATTTCACCAGTATGGTTCATTAGGGTTTCCATGTGGTTAGGTGCTCCTGCAATAGAAGTGTGATCCCCAGTACCATCTACTTTAAGTCCGTATTTGATGAAAGTTCTAATGTCATGTTGCATACAGTTTAAAGGTCTTCCTGCGAAAAATTCTAAATCGTGAATGTGGATGTCTCCAGACATGTGTGCATCTGCTAAGTTTGCAGGGAGCATTTTTAAAAGGGCATATTGTTTCAATGCTTCGTCTGCTACATGTTTGTGAATACTTTCAGGGTTATGAATCATGTTTGCGTTATCTCTGTTACCATTTTCAATTAAATTGGTAATGTTGTATACTGGAATACCTAAACGAGTGTAACGACTTCTTAAGTCTTCTAATCCATATTCAACTAATTTAGTGTTAACAATTTCCCTAATCATTGGAGCAGTCAAATATTCCACATTTAGTTTTTTAAGTTCTTTCCAAGTTTCAGTTGCAATTTCAAATGCAGTTTCTTGGCTTGCTCCAGTTTCTTCAATTAAAGTATTTGCAATTTTTGATAAATCAAATGCTTCAATAGTATCTCTAGATGTGCGTACTTTTAATCTAGTACTTGCTAAGTATTTATTTGCAATTTCGGAATCAATATCCTCTAAACATTCATGAACGATTTTTTTGATTTCTTTTGTTTTGATTCCATCATATAATTGTGATACTACTGTTGCTACAATTTTATCAGATTCAAAAAAAGGAGTTTCAACCATTACTAATGATTTTAATAATTTTTCATAGCTGAATCTTTCTTTAATTCCGTTATTTTTTTCTACATTAATCTTAGTAGATTCATTTAAATTTTTTCCTAATTCCGAAGTTCTTTCCATTTAAAACACACCATTTTCTGTTAACTAAATGTTATCATAAATTCGAGAGAGAATTCTCTCATATACACTATGTATGTTTACACATGTATAATAATTGTTCGCATTGTTTCGAACAGATATTATTACATTGTTTTTTGTACTATATAAAATGTTCGTCTTAATTCAAACATTATTGTGACACTATACTTTACTTTTTATATTAATCTCAAAAATTAGAAGTCCAAGAGCATATGAAAAGTAATTTTTTAGAAAAATACATCCAATGAGCTTTGTTTTGATTTATCACTTTCAAATAATGAGTTAATACCAAATTCTTGGATTTCTAAACGTTGTTTTAAGTAATGTGAAACAGGATATCTGTTGACAAGTTCTTGTGATATTTCGAGGTATTTAGTAACTGATCCTTTTGAAACAGATAGAATTAAATTACCTCCACATTTGCATTTTCCAGTAAGCGGCATTCTTCTATATTTAGTACCACATTTTGGGCATCTTACTTTTTGCTTTGAAAATGCTCTAGAGTTACCCATAATGTCAGGTAAGAAATGTGAAGATAAAACTTTTTCTACAACTCCTCTTTGGTCTACTGCTCTAATTGTTTCTGCAAGTGCAATTTGTGCTTCAACTTTTTCTCTCATTGAAGGTAATCTTTTATAGAGACAAACTGCAGGTCCTGCATGAATACTTGATGTATGATGAGAAAACATTAATCCTTCATACTGTTGCGGAGTTCCTAAATGCATTTCTACATTATCAATGTATTTTAAAACCTCTGCAGGCTTATGCGGAGTATAAGTTTCTTCATAAAACTCTACAGGGAATCTTTCAAAGATATCTAAGTTGTGGGATTCATCATCAATCTCTTCAGGATCAATTCTTGAAGATAAAACTAAAGGGGCATCCATACTGCCTCCTCTAGTATTTGGTAAATATGATTTTGAAAAGTTAATTAATGCATCTAATAATAACATTACAGCATCTTCGTCACTATCACAATTTCTACGTTTTGCTGAGTGGAAGTAGGGGTGAGCATAACAACCTAATGCTTTTGTAAATCCAACAATTCTTCCAAGAACTCCTGCTGATGTATGTGGTGCAAGACCTGCAACTAAATGTCCGATTAAATCACTTTTTTCTTTAACATTATAAAATGGATCCATATGATAATATCTCTCAAGCTCATCATCAATGAATTGTGCAGTACGAAGCAAGTATTCGCCACAATTATCTGAAATAACAATATCCTGTACTCTAAGCTCAATGATTTGATTTTCATTTTCAATTGGATTTCCATAACAATCTTTTTCATAACCCATTTCTAGTAATTTTTCAACTGTAACTCCAATCTCACTTGGAATAAAGTGGGTAAGCGGTAAATCAGTTGAGTCATGTCTAATGGTTCCATCTTTGAAAGTAAATACTTCATGTTTTGCTCTAAGTATTCCTTTTTCAATAGGTTCTGGTAATTTTGACTCAGAAATCATACCTATTACACCTTTAACTTCGTCAACACGTCTTACTTTAACATTATCTGATGCTTTTTTAAGCATAGTCGCAAGAGGAACAGTTTTTTGTGATGGTTTTCCTATTTCAGTTGGACTACCACATTTCGGACAAAGTGCTCCAAAAGAACTAATTCCACAATCGGGGTTTGTACATTTTCTTCTGGAAATGTCTACTTTAATACTTCCTTTTTTTGCAGCTGTTGCTACCAGTCTTCTAGAACCTCCATTATTTCCAATTGGGATTAAACCGTGGGGTGCAGGTCTCATTAATCTCTCTTTTGATTTTTCAGGTCTACCTACACGAGTACCAATGTATGCTGGAGCTTTATTTTTAATTTCAACAGGTGAAATATCATTCACCGCTTCTATGGTGGTTTCTTTTTCAGGTAATTTTTCAGATAATGTTTCTAAAAGGGAATAGGAGTGATCTTTATCAATAATAATTTTATTATCCTTTACAAGGTGGGGAACACCAATAATTTCAAGAACTCTTTTTTGATATGATAAATCAAGTTTCATTCCTTCATCCGGTTTAAATGTTGTTTTTCCAATTTCAATCAAATCAATTAGTGAATTTAAATCATCAATTGTCACATCATTGTAACAATAAGTGTATTTAGGGTGAAGCGGAATGTCATATTCTTTAGATAGGTTAAATGCTTCAATAGCAGTTAAGTATTCATATTCAAGTTTGTGTAAATCTAATTTGGTATTTTCTGCATCGAATTTTTTACTTCTCATTAATAATTGAATCCACCATTCTTCACACCATCCGGATGGATATAATTGTTGGTTGTTTCTTAAAAATTCTCCGAATGCAACAAGCATATCTCCGAGGAACAATATTTCAACAACATCCTTTTTGACTTCACGTGCTTTTTTTACAGAGTCAAGAATTAACACATCTCCATTTTTAAGTTTAACTGTAGGGCCTTCGATAGAGTCTACTGGTACAACACAATTTCCTTTTCCGGGATACTCAATTTTAAGTTGTGTTCCAACTGCTAAAAAGTCAAGTAAAGCCATTGTTGCAGGGTGAACTCCCATAGTTGCAAGACCAGTATTTCTAGATCTTCCATATCTTAATCTAAATGCGCCTTTTTCAGAGGGATATCCAAGAACGGGTCTTCCTCCAATGATATCTTGAATATACTTTGGTTCGCTAACAATGTCGGAGTCTCCTGAATCTTCTTTTGAATCCTCTTTTTTAGGTTTGGAATATTCTTCAAGCCAATCCCAATCGAGGCCTAATTTATTTGAGATTTTTTTAATCTTTTTGGATTTTTGGATAACTCCTTCAACCATAGCAAGCAATGCTCCACCACGAATATTGTTGGTTTCTACACGTTCTAAATCACGATGTGATACTTCTACTTTGTCAGTTTGTTCTCCAGAAACTTCTACAGGAATATGGTTTGCTGCAAATCTCACTTCTTCTGGTGTTGGTGAGTATTGTAAATTTGTAACTTCAGATTCATATAATTCAACTTCTTCTACATACCTTTCAATTTCATCATCAATTGGTTTGAATGCATCAATACCGATAGCTTGTCTGATTTTATCTCCTAAAAGTACTGCTAGTGCTGCTGCTGTACCTCCTGCACTTCTAATAGGGCCAGCGAAATATACTCCAATATATTTTGTCCCGTCAAAGTTGTCCTTAATTTTAACATCGGAAATTCCTTCAAGTGGTGCTGCCACTACTCCTTCTGTCAGAATGGCAAGTGCAGTCCTAAGACCTTGGTCGCATCTTTGCTCTGTGTCCCATTCTGCTTTCTCACCTGTAAGCTCAAACTTACCGGAAGCAATTTCAGCCGCAATTTCAAAAGCAACTTCTTCTCTTGTAATGTCTTGCTCTAATGTTTTAATTCTTTTAGCCACACCTTCAGGGCCAACAAGCCCTTCTACTCTTTCAGCTAAATCCTTTGCAAGAGGTACTTCTGTCTCTACTTCAACATCTAAACCTCTGGATCTAGCTTTATTAGCTATATCGTATAGGTGATGGGTATCAGCTTCTAATCTATCAAAATAATCCATGGTATCGCCACAAGTTACAAAATTAATTTAACATATAATTTATTGATTTTCCTAATTTAAATAATGTTTGTAATTTTTTAAAATCATTATTGAAATTCATATTTAACAATACTTAAATATTGAAAAATCTAAATTTTTAAGTGTAAAGTGTGGTTGAATTTTTTTAATTAATATTGCTATTTTGGTGATTTTAATGTCAAGCGATAAACCAATTAATGCTATGTATGGTAGCAAAATGAAATTAAACTTAGATAAACTCAAAAAAAATCGCAAAAAAGATGATGAAGAAATTGAAACAAAATCTGTTGAAAAAGTTGAAAAAACAGTAGTTGATGAGACTGTTGTTGAAAATGTTCATGAAGATGTAATTGGAGAATCTATTGAAGAAAGTCTAGTCATGGAAGAAACTGATGAGGAAATTGTTGATAAAAAGATAATTGATGGAAAAATTCCTGAAAAACCAGTTGAAAAAACATTCAATGAAAAATCTTCTAAAAAAATCGATTCTAACATATTGGATAGTTTAAAAACTAAATTAAATGAAAAAGAAAAGAAATTATCCAATCAATCTAGTGAACTTAACTACTTGACTAATAAAATAATTCCTAACCTTAAAAAGGAAAATGCTAAATTAAATAGTCTTAAAATTGAATTAACTGATGCACTTGATAAGAGTACTAGAAAATATTTTGATCAATTGGATATTAATGCGGATTTAAGTAATCAAATAGGAAAACTTGGTGCTGAAGGTGCTGTTAATAAAGTAAGGGCTGAAAAATTTGAAGCTGAAATTAAATCCATTAAAGAGGAATTACAAACTAAAATAGACCATTATAAGGAAAAAATCGATTCAATTAATATTGATGAGTTGAAAAAAGAAAACAATAACTTATCTATTGAGTTAAGTGATGTAAAATCTGAGTTAGATAAAACTAAAAAAGAAAATATAAAACTTTCTGATGAAGTTAAAACCCTAAGGGAAGAATTAATTGAAATCGGCAACTACAAAGAAGAAGTTGATAACCAAAATAAAGAAGCAATCGAAGGATACAAAGAAGAAATTTCATCACTCACTACTAAACTTAAACTTAAAGAAAGTAGTTATGATAAATTATCTAATGAATCTAATAAAACCATATCTGATTTGAGAAAACAAGTTGCAAAACTTGAAGAGGACTTAGAAAAAGAATCTAACAAAGGATTGTTTAATAGATTTAAATAGATGGTTGATTTCATCTAATTTATTTTATTTTTTTAAAATGACAAACGACAATTATTTTATGGACGAAGCTATAAATGAAGCTAAAAAATCTTTAAATGAAGGCGGACTTCCTATTGGTGCGGTTCTTGTTAAGGATAATGAAATTATTTCAAGAGGACATAATAGATTAATTCAAAATGACTCTGTAGTTTTACATGCGGAGATGGATGCTCTTGAAAATGCAGGCCGTCTTGATTATGAAGATTATGCTAAATGTACTCTTTATACAACATTGTCTCCGTGTCCAATGTGTTCTGGTGCTGTAATATTGTATAATATACCAAGAGTTGTAATTGGGGAAAATACAACGCTTATGGGTGCTGAGAATTTACTAGAATCAAACGATGTTGAAGTAGTTGTTTTGAATAATTTAAAATGTAGGGACTTATTTTTAAAATTTGCTTCTGATAATATTGAAATTTGGAAAGATGAACTTAAAAAGGTTGGAAATAATACCATGGTGAAATAGTGGAGATTATTGTAACAGATGAGATGGATGAAAGGTTCATTGAATTTTGCAAATCTTTTGACTGCTTTTTAGATGAACCACAAGTGGTTTTACTATTGAATAATTTCGGTAAAACTGTAGGCTGTGCTAGCTTTAAAGTTTATAATGAAGAATCTGCAGAAATTACTACATTATTTCTAAATTCATATGATGATCGGGAAAGAATAGCTTATAAATTAATTAGACAACTTGAAAAAATAGTTTGGGATTATGAATTTAAAAGTGTAGTAGTTAATTTTGACAGTAGTGAAGATATTCTAATTGAAATCTTTGAAAAATTAGATTATCAATTTATTGATGAACTTTTAATGAAAAAAGATTTTAAAAGTTTAATTTAATTTGCTATTTTGAAAAAAAGAAAATTTAAAAGATTAAGCTTCTTGTCTTAATCTTTTCACAACAAAATCTTTATCTAAGCTTAATAAGAATGAAGCTGCTCTCGGACCTTGTTTTTGCCCAAGAATCATTTTATAAATAGCTTGGAATCCTTTTTGAGGTTTTAATTCTTGAGTTTCTAATATTTCATACATTGCATCGTGTAATTCATTTGCTTCTGAAAACTCATTACTTTCCATTAAATCAGCCAAATCATCTAAAAATTTAGTTTGTTCGTCAGTTAATGGCAATTTTGGAATGTTTTTTTCCTGCACTTGGAATTTTACAAATTTTGGCGCATATGTATTTAACCAGTAAATTACATTATCAACTCTTTCACGATATTGGGTTAATTCACTTTCAGTTAAATCACTAAATTCTTTGTTTTTAAAGCTTTTTGATAATTGTGAGTTTCTTTTTAAAATTTCAAAGATTTTTTCTAAGTCGTCTCCAGCAATTTGGTAAGCGTTAACGAGGAATCTGAAAGGTGGTCTGAATGGTAAAGGGCTGCCTTCATGGATTTGTACAATCTCATAGATTTCTTTGAATTTTTTTCCTTCTTTTTCAGATGGTGCATCTTCTTCATCGTAGAATACTTTCTCAACTGTATCAAATTGATCAATGAAGTCTAAGAAAGGCATTTTTGGTGAGAAATCTTTTGCTTTCATTGGTTTTGATCTAAATAAGTAGTAGTTAAGACTTTCTGCAGGTCCAATTTTTAACCATTCTTCAGGAGCAAAGAATACTCCGTGAGATTTACTCATGGCTTCACCGTCAAGAGTAATCCACTCATATGGTACTGGGTAAGGTGCCGGATAATTAAAGATTTTTTCTGAAATGATGCTACTTACATCGTAAGATCCGCCACTAGTTGCGTGGTCTTTTCCAAATGGTTCACATGTGGTTCCGAAGATTTTCCATCTTGCGGCCCATTCTACTCTCCAGGTAAGTTTACCGTTACCGGATTTAATGTCCATTTCACCTTCGTGGCCACATTCACATCTGTATTTAATAATGTCACCATCAAAATCGTAAGCATAAGTTGTATTTACGCGTCCACATTCATCACAAATTGGATTGTATGGCAACCAGTCATCTGCTAATGGGGTTCTTCTATATTCGTTGAAAATTTCTTTGATTTCGTCAACATGTTCAAGGGAAGTTCTAATGTAATCATTATAAACTCCATTTTTGTACATTTCAAAGCCTGATTTTGTTTCCATTTCAATTCCGTAATCATCCATCACGGAAAGTAAAGGTTTTTCAAAGTGTTCTACAAAATTCGCACAGCAACCATCTGGACATGGGATAACTGAGTATGGCATGCCTAAGTATTTATCATAATCTTCAGGTAGTGGAAATGGAACTTTTCTTAATGGATCGTGGTCATCTGCAATCCAAATTGTTTTAGCTTGTTTTCCAAGTTCTCTTAATTTTTTTCCAATTGCATTAGCAATAAATATGTCGCAAGAGTTTCCAATATGTATTGAACCTGAAATAGAGGTTCCACTTGCAATAACATGTTCTTCTACATCTCTTTCTGCTAATTCTTTAGCTACATTTTCAATCCAATGTGTCATTTATATTCACCGTTTTTAATAAAAAAGTTATCATAAAATAAGTTATATTGGATTAATGTTTGTTGCTATTTATATAAAAAGATTAGTAAAAATATTATATTTTCAGAGTTGGAATTATTCATTTGAAAAATTCT
>CAYFRZ010000035.1:0-15257 GCA_964345675.1 uncultured Methanobrevibacter sp. | reverse complement strand
TATCAAGATTTTAAAAAGTATTTGATGCAACAGATTTTTACACAGAAATTAAGATAAATATGTTTTGGTATATAAATAAGGTGATTGAGTACTGTTCAATTTTATATTTTTATATATTTAATTTTATAATTTTTATTTTTAAATTTTCTTTATTTAACCTTTTTTTTAAATATTTTTAATTCATTTTATATGATTTTTTAAGAATATATTGAATATTCTTTAGTTTTTTAATTTCTAACAAATTATTATTTATCTACGTTAATGTTATAATTTTATCATGAAAACTAGAATAATTAACAAAATTAAATCAAAAATGAAATTATATTTGGATGAAAATCAATTAGTCATATTGGATGAAACTTTAAGAAATATTCTTAAAGATTATGATTTGATTGAAACTGAAAGTGAATTTACTATAAAAGAATCTAAGGAAAATTCTATTTTATTAATGAATTTTTTAGCATCTAAACATGTTGAAGGTTGTTCTGAAAGGACCATTACTTATTATCATACAACTATTGCAAAAATGTTAGATTCAATTAGTAAAAAAATTGAATTCATTTCAACTGATGATTTAAGGAAATACTTGGCGGATTATAGAAAAGTCAATGGGGCATCTAAAACAACAGTGGATAACATTAGAAGAGTCCTTTCAAGTTTTTTTAGTTGGCTTGAAGATGAAGATTATATTTTAAAAAATCCTGTTCGTAGAATTCATAAAATCAAAACTAAGAAGGTTGTTAAAGAGGTTTTGAGTGATGAACATTTTGAAGTGCTAAGGGATAATTGTGATAACATTAGGGATCTTGCAATGATTGAACTTTTAGCTTCAACTGGTATACGGGTAGGTGAACTGGTTAATCTTAATATTGATGATGTTTTATTTAATGAAAGAGAATGTGTTGTATTAGGTAAAGGTGATTCTGAAAGGATTGTTTACTTCGATGCAAAAACAAAAATTCACTTGCTAAAATATTTGGAGTCAAGAAAAGATAATAATCCGGCTCTTTTCGTGTCATTTAAAAAACCATTTAAACGGTTGGGAATTAACGGTGTTGAGCGGAGAATAAGGGAACTTGGTAATGATGCTAATATTAAAAAAGTACATCCTCATAAATTTAGAAGAACTATGGCAACAAATGCAATAGATAAAGGAATGCCGATTGAGCAAGTTCAAAAACTTCTAGGTCATGTGCAAATTGATACAACAATGCAGTATGCAATGGTTAATCAGAACAATGTTAAAATAGCGCATAGGAAATTTATTGGATAAATTTATATCACAATTAAAATATAATTTATAAATAGTTTATATTTTTGGAGACATTTGTATGGATGCTGGAAAATTACAATTATTATATTTTTTAAGCCAAAATCAACAGTTATCAATTCCAATTTATCAAAGAAAGTATAGTTGGAGTGAAAAAGAATGTAGGCAACTTTTAGAAGATATTTTGAGAGTTGGTGAAAGTGATGAACAAAATCATTTTATTGGATCTATTGTTTATATGAATCAAAAAGGCCACATTGCAAGTCCTATTAATAGTTTGATGATTATTGATGGTCAGCAAAGAGCAACTACAATAACATTATTAATTTCAGCTATTGTTGAATTTTTATTTAAAAATCCAAATGGTAATGTAATGTCTCCTGAAAATTTGATTAGTTATTATCTTTTAAATGATAGGGAAAAAGGGGAAACTAGATATAAACTTATTTTGACTCAAGATGATAAAAGAACTTTAATTAAAATAATTGACTACCTTGAAGTTAATGAGGAAATACCATTTGATAGCAATGATTCTATTAGAATTAAAGAAAACTTTGAATTTTTCAAAAAGAAGATTAATATGGACAATATTGAAACTCTGTTCAATGGATTAAATAAATTATTAATTATTTTTGTTGCATTGGAACATAATATTGATAATCCTCAATTGATTTTTGAAAGCTTGAATTCCACTGGATTAGAATTATCACAGGCGGATTTAATTAGAAATTATATTCTAATGGGGTTGGTTCCAGAAGAACAAGAAAAATTATATGATGATTTTTGGCATGAAATAGAAGTGTTATTTGAGAAAAATGAGGGTAACTTTGATAAATTCATTAGAGATTATCTGACAGTTAAAACGGATAAAGTTCCCGTATTTAGAAATATTTATTCTGATTTTAAAAAATATTCAACAAAAATTGATGTTAAAGAATTAGTTAAAGATATTCACAAATATGCTTTTTATTTCAATGCAATTGCTTTTGGTGCTGAGGAGAATCCGAAACTGAAAGAATCCCTTGACAGTTTAAGTAGTTTGGGTTATGATGTAACTGATCCATTTATGCTTCATTTATATAGGGATTATAAAGAGGATAAACTGTCCACTGATGATTTCTGTGAAATTATTAAATACACTGAAAGTTATTTACTTAGGAGATTGATTTGTTCTATTCCAACGCCATCTTTAAATAAGACCTTTGCGGGAATGTATGTTCAAATTGATAATGCAGGTCATTTAAGTTCATATAAAGAAATTTTACGCTCAAAGGAAAATTATCAAAGAATGCCGAATAATAGGGAATTCGCAGCCAATTTTAGGCAAAGAGATATTTACAATTTAAGATCAAAAAATAGGGATTATATCTTTGATAAATTTGAAAATTGGGGTTCAAAAGAAAAAACTAATATTCAAAATTACACTATTGAACATATTATGCCTCAAAATCCAAATCTTTCAGATGGATGGAAGGCAGATTTAGGTCATCAATGGGAAAATATTCAAAAGACTTATTTACATACAATTGGAAACTTGACATTAACTGGTTATAATTCAGAATTAAGTGATAAGTTGTTTATTGAAAAAAGAGATATGGCTGGTGGATTTAAGGATAGTGCAATTAGGTTAAATATTTATCTACAGGATTTGGATAATTGGAATGAAAATGAAATTAAATTAAGGACAAATAGATTTATAGAAAAAGCTAAAACAATTTGGCCATATCCATAATTAATATTATTTGGATATTATTTTTTCTTCTTTTTAAAATATTGTTGTAAATTAACCATCTACTATATATACTAATTAAAAACATAATTTAAATCATTAATAAGTTAATTTTAATTAACAGAAGGTTTGATAATATGGTTCGATTTTCACAAACTCTTGATGATAAACAATCAAAGAATAGAGAAAAACCTTATGGGCAAGTTAGGGAGAATCCTTATCATGTTCCTGAGAATAGGCAACCTTATAATGTTCAAAAGGGAGATGGATTTTATAGTCAACCCCCTAGACAACAACCTCCTATTCAAAGACCTAATTATCATGAGGATAATTTCCACTCACAAAGAGGTGAGGTTATCTATGAAAGACCTGTTGTTGAAAAAGAATCTGTCAAACCGGATTATTCAAAACCAGAATTAGATTTCCCGAAAGATCAGAATATTCAATTTGGTGTTGAATATTCACCAAATTCAAAACCTCCAGTTATTGGTAAAAATTACACAATCAGATCAAATTCAATTATTTACAATGATGTTGTCATTGGAGATAATTTTAGGACCGGTCACAATGTTGTTATCCGTGAAAATACTAATATTGGTGATGATGTTTTAATTGGAACAAATACTGTTATTGAAGGGGATGTGATTATTGGAAATGATGTCAGCATTCAATCTAATGTATATATTCCAACTAATTCTGTAATTGAAGATAATGTATTTATCGGACCTTGTGCTTGTTTTACAAACGATAAATATCCCGTTAGAATTAACTATGAACTTCAAGGACCTAAAGTGAGACGTGGAGCTTCAATAGGTGGTAACACAACATTCTTATCAAATGTTGAAGTGGGGGAAGGTTCTATTGTTGCTGCTGGAGCTATTGTAATACATTCTGTTCCACCATTTTATTTAGCTATTGGAACACCGGCTCGTATTAAACCGCTTCCCGATCACTTGAAAGTTCCAAATAAATTTTAGATAATGGAGACTATTTTATGGCTAAGTATAAATGTAAGATTTGTGGTTATATTTTTGATGAAGATGATATTGAAGAAGGATTGAATATCCCTACTGGAACTAAATTTGAAGATTTACCTTCTTCATTTAAATGTCCAAAATGTAGGATGTCAAAATCAATGTTTATGAAAATAGATTAGTTTTATATATTATTATAACTAAAATATTATTGTTTAAACTTTAATTTAAAAATTAAGGAGATTGTTAAATATGGCAAAATTTAAATGTAAACTTTGCGGATACGTAACTGAAGAATTTGAAGAACTTCCAGAAGACTACAAATGTCCAATGTGCGGCGCAACTGCAGACATGTTTGAAAAAATAGAATAGGTGTTACAAATGGCTTTTGTATGTAAAGTATGTGATTTCATTTTAGAAGAAGACGAATTGCCAGACGATTACATATGTCCAGTTTGTGGCGTAGGTGCGGAACATTTTGAAGAACAATAGGTTCTTCACTTTATTTATTTTTCTAAAAACTGCTTATTTTTAAAACTAATATTAATTTTTTCATTGTATTTTTCAAATATTTTTAAAATATCCCTGTTATTTTTTGATACGATATCATAGCTGACTTTATTCGAATATTCTTTATTGACAATATCTAATTTATTATTTCTAACTTCACCGTCGACAGTTTTAATATCAGAGTATTCAAAAATAAGATTATAAATATCATATTCTTCAATTTCAAGTATTTCTGCTTTACTGATAGCTTCCATAACTGATTTTGAATATGCTCTTACAAGTCCTCCGGCACCAAGTTTAATTCCGCCAAAGTATCTTGTAACTACAGCAGTAACATTGTGAATTTCATTTTTCCTTAAAACATTAATCATAGGTTTTCCTGCAGTTCCGCCAGGTTCACCATCATCATCAAAACCTTCCCCGTCACTAACAATATATGCGGTACAATTATGGGTTGCATCACTGTATTTGTCATTAAATTTTTTGATTACCTCTTTTGATTCGGCTTTTGTTTTAGTTGGAACTAATGAACAAATAAATTGGGATTTTTTGACATTAATTTCAATTTGAATTGCTTTTTTAATAGTTTTCATTGTATCAATATCTTTTTATATTATTGTAAACATATTATTGTTAATTAATTTTAGGGGTGATATTATTGGCTGGCAATAAATCCGCTACATTTTTAGTAATTTTCATAGTAGCTATTGTAGCTTTTTGTCTTGCATGTGTTTGTGCATCTATGACTGGACAAATATCAATTTTACCGAACGGTACGGAATCTGGAGGTATATTGGACAACCTTTCTGCTATTACAAATGATACTGGAAATAGTGGACAAAGTTATGGTTCTCAAGATTATACATCATCAAGTTCCAGTAGTTCTTATCATGATGATTCACAAGTGGAAACTACAACTGATTATTCGGAGGATTCTGGAAGTTCAGGTTCTGATTCTAGTTCAGGTTCAGGGCAATCAAAACAAGGTTCTGGAGACTCTAGTTCAAGCAGTTCTAGTTCTGGAAGTTCAGGTTCTGATTCTGGACATGCCGGTCAAGGTTCAGGGGATGCTGCGGATTTTGAATAATCTAAAAATCCAATAACTTTTCAACATCAAACAGTACGGAGTTAATGGCTAAAGTGAATAATCTTTCTCCGTATTCTTCATCTATATAAACACCATTTTCTTCAATGTCACGTGCACCTTCTTCTATGTTTGGATCATCACGGCGTGCCTGTTTAAAACCATATAATCCAACTTCTTCATATTCGTCAACATTTGCCTGATTTTTAAGTTCTGCTTCATTGACAATGCCTAAGACTTTAGCCATTGATAACTCACCGCTTCCACCATGAGGACCTTCAGAAGAAACTACCTTATTATTAAATACAACTGTCATTTCAGTTTTATCTTCAATATCCCATAATTCAGTCATTAATGGAATGTTTCCACCATGAGCATTAACTATGACAACTTTTTCTATATCTAAGAATTTTTTAGCATCGTTAAGTGTGTTGATAACATTCTCTTTCAATGTTTCAAGGGAAACATGTATTCCATGATCGATTGTATCTAATTCGTAAGCTGGAAAGATTATTCCTAAAAATTTAGCTCCTGTTTGAAGAGCAGATTGAAATGCTATGTATGCGCCAATTTTTGCATCAGTATCAATTGGTAGTGCAGGACCGTGGTTTTCTAAATGTGATCCAAGTGCTATGATTCCAATTTTATGTATTTCAGGATTTTTGATGTTCCCTGCCCTATATCTTAATTCAGCCATACTATCACATTATAATTCAAAGTTCCAAATATCATCGCCAACATAATGTTTGGTTTCAACTGCTTTACCGGAATCGTTTTCCACCATCTCTTCACCTGAAAGCAAACTTACTCCAATAGCTAATGGTTTGCCATGTGTTTCATCAATAATTAAAACAACATCTCCTGCCTCCACACCTTCTGAGGCAGCAACAATTCCCGGACTCATAATATCCGCACCGTTAGTTACAAATCTAATTGCACCCATGTCCACGGTTACAGTTTTTGCATCAATTTCATTGGAAAGTGCTGCTTTAAGTGTTGGATATGGCTTTTCATCAATTAATATAATATATGGTTCACCATCTACTAAGATAAAGGAATTAGGTTCTGCTTCAAGTATTTCTACATTTTTCTTTCCTTGAAGCAAATTTCCATATTCGCCTAATTCTGCTTTTATTTCTTTAATTTTCTTTTTTTTCAAGAAATTTCTTTTTTTAACTTTTACAACCATATTAATCCCAATTAAATATTTTGTTAAGTAATATTTATTATTTGAAATAAATAAATCTATTGTCGGTTTTAAGTTGTATCGTTCAAAAACGATTTTGCATTTATTTTAATAGGTTCATTTTATGTGAATTTATTCATCTGAATATATTATTTATAACAAGTTTTTAATTGCAGAATAGTCATTGTTTCTTGAAAAAACATATCTGTAATCTATGTCTTCTCCAAAATTAGCAATATGTAATGGGGGATCTTTTATTGCATATTTGGTTATTGTAGTTGCATTATTATTGATTAGTATTTTTATTGATGCATCGATTATTTCGCGTTCTTCATTGCTAAATTTAAATTGTGGAATTATTGTTAAGTAATATCTATGTATTGTTCTGTGGTAATATGATTCTTTTCTTAAAAATAGTTTATTTTTAGCTATTAGTTCTTCTGTAACTTTCTTGAAATGTTTTGGTTCAATTCCTTTTTTAGATTTAATGTATGTTTCTTCTGTAAGGAATTTTCCATGGATTTCATAATAATTAAAGTCAATAAAATATAATATGCTGCAAAGTAATGTCTTTCCTAAATTTGGTTTGGAGTAAGATTTTGAGAGGATATACATTATTAAATCAATATATTTTTCACGATTGAAATTCATGATATGCCTGATGATGATTGGTTGGGGTTATTTTTGTTGGTTTTTATTTTTAAGTAATGTCTAAGAGCATTTGAAAAATAATTTAAATACTAGTTTAGTTAATAAATTAGTATAGATATTATTTTTTAATCTTTTTACTTGATATAAAGTAACATTTATATACTAGATTAACTATAATTAATAGTATTAGTTTTAATTAGGTTTTGTCTTATCTTAACTTGATTATATTATGTCTAATACTGAGTGAATACTCAATTCATATTAAAAAACTAAAATTTGTTAATAATATAAGGTGATATAATGAGCGGACAAAATGTTCAAAGACCACTTGACGCATTAGGAAAATCTGTGGATACTCCAGTTTTAATAAAACTCAAAGGAGATCGTGAATTTAGAGGTATACTTAAGAGCTTTGATTTACACATGAATTTAGTTCTTAATGATGCAGAAGAGTTACAAGACGGAGAAGTTACTAGAAGACTCGGTGTTGTGCTCATTAGGGGAGACAATATTGTTTATATTTCACCATAAATATTATTCAATACTTTCTAGATTATAGTTTTACGATAAATAGGAGGAGGTGTATCAATGTCAAAGGGAACTCCATCAATGGGTAAAAAGAATAAAAAGACCCATATTAGATGCAGAAGATGTGGTAGAAACACTTACCATATACGTAAAAAAGTTTGTGCTTCTTGTGGATTTGGTAAATCTAAAAAACTCAGAAGATACAGCTGGCAAAACAAAAAACCTACTACTAGACAAAGATTAGTTTAAGGTTTTTATCCATGTGCTACTTTTGTAGTACTATTTTTAACTTATTTGGGATAATAAACGCATATTATCTCATAAATTAACTATTTTTGGAAATTCTATTCAAGTTCATTTCTTTTAATCTACTGAAATTTCAGAGATTATACATTTATTAATAATATCCAATAATAATTGAACAAATATTCTAATTTAATCTCAATAGCTAAAAATATTATAAAAAAAGATTTATATAATTATTTAAATAGTTATATTAAGAATTTATGATATTGGAGAATTTTTAAATGAAATATGATAGAAGTTTATTGGTATTGTTTATAATACAAATTTGTGAAGGATTTAGTTTTTATGGACTTGGGGCTGTATTAACTTTATTCATGACTCAATTTTTAAATTTAAGTCTTTCTTTTGCATTTTTAGTTTATGGCACTTATTTTGGATTAGTTTATATCGCTACTTTGTTTGGAGGATATTTATCGGATAAATACATAAAAAGCAGATATCTGATAAATGCCGGAATGCTCCTTATGATGCTTGGTTTTATTATCCTGAGTTATTCTGCTTCATTAGCAAATCCTATTTTGCAGACACATTTCTATTTCTATTTTAATCCTCATGAAATCATGTTGATAGTTAGTTTGATTTCCATAATTTTAGGAGAAGGGTTGTTGAGAGTTAATATTTCCTCAACTGTAAAACAAATATATGAAGATAATGAGAAAAAGGTTGAATCGACATTTACATTATTGATTATGGCATTGAATATTGGTGCAGTTAGTTCTGCGATAATACTTGGATTAACAATAGGTGAAGGAAACTTAAGTTTATATAAATACGGATTCGTAATACTTGCAGTTAGCTTATTCATTGGAATAATAATCTATAACTTATTTAGAAATAAATATTTGGTTAATTCAAAAGGGGAGATAGTTGGTATCAAACCTTCAATAAAATTAGAATCTGTAATAGATAATGTGAATGAAAAATTGACTAAAGGAGAAAGGAACCATGTGAAAGCTATTATTATTATATTTTCCATATCTTTAATATTCTTTATTGGTTTTGAAGTGATAGATTCATCGTTGATGTTTTTTGCAAAAGATTATGTTGTTAATACAATACCTTTTGTTCCATTTAAGATAAGTCCTGAAATAATCAAATTTATAGAACCATTTGGCGTAATTATATTTTCACCATTTATTTTAGCATATTTTAATTCAAAAGATGATGATGAAAATGAATCGTTAATATTTAGAATGATACTTGGAATTATTGTGTTGCTTGTAACTTATGCGGTATTTTTCATACCTTGTATGATGGCTGATAATAATATAACTAATATTTCAATAATCTTTATTATAATTATGGAATTAATTAGATCCACTTCTGAAATATTGATATTGCCTATAGGTTTGAGTATAGTTTCAAAATTATCTCCAACAAAATATTTGTCTCGTTTATTAGGTTTATTTTATTGTTCTCTAGCAGGAGCTTATGTTATATCTGGATACATGGCTGGATTTTATCCTAATACTGAGAGTATAGCTCATAAATTATTTGGATTAATTCCAATCAATGATTTTAAAATGTTTGCTTTAGTATTTATAATAATGTATTTGGCATTATTCATAATTACTTATATTTCCAGAAATAAAATTAGAGATTTAATGAAATAGCTTTAAAAATAAGTAATTGTAGTAATTAAAGAATTATTTTAATTAACTACATTTCTTTTTTCATTATTAGTAAATGCCTTAAAATTTTCTGAAATTTCATTTACAAGTCTTTTTCTTGCATCAATACTCGCCCATCCAATGTGGGGTGTTATTATTATATTTTTAGCATTGAGTAGTGGATTATCTTCACACATAGGTTCAGTTGCAACAACATCAACCCCTGCAGACAATATTTTCCCGTTATTTAATGCATTAGCTAAATCATTTTCATTCACAAGCCCACCTCTTGAAACATTAACAATTCTAACACCAGTTTTCATTTTTTCAATGTTTTCTTTTCTAATAAGTTCTTTAGTGTCTTCTGTTAATGGACAATGAAGTGAGATTATATCAGATTTAGTGAAAATTTCGTCTTTGTCTACAAAATCAATGTTGTCCATAATATATTTTTCAGGATGCTCGGTATTCACAAGTATATTCATTCCAAAGCTTTTTGCTATTGCTGCAACTTTCCTACCAATATTTCCATATCCTATAATCCCTAATGTTTTATCTGCAAGTTCAGTAACAGGTTTAATCCAGTAACAAAATATTTCAGAGTTTATCCAGTCCCTATTTTTCACACTTTCGTTGTGGAGTTGCAGATTACAAGTCTGTTCTAAAATGAGTGCCCATGTAAGTTGAACAACACTATCTGTACTGTATGATGGGACATTGGTTACTGTAATATCCCTTTTTCTTGCTGCATTTAAATCAACAACATTATATCCTGTAGCACATACTCCAACATATTTGATATTAGGACATTTCTCGAATACCTCTTCATCTATTATGACTTTATTGTCAAAAATAATTTCCGCATCACCAATATGCTCAAACTTATTTTCTTCAGTTGTATTTTCATAAATTGTCAAATCTAATTGTTTGGAAAGTTCTTCCCAGGATATATCTCCTTTGTTAATTGCAGCTGCTTCAAGCAACACTCCTTTCATTTTTTTCATAGAATCATCCTTATTATTTTCTCAATATAAATTTTAATTTTTGAAGTTAAAGTTATTTTTCCATTGTTTGATGAGTTCATTTTAAAAAGTAATCAATTTAATATAATAATTAAATAATCTTGAGGGTGATGGTTGTTTAGGTTGTTTTTAAAATTAGATAAATAAGTCTGTAACTTGGCCAAGGAGGGATTCAAAACTTACGCCACGATCTTGGAAGTTTGGCTGTTTTGATGAAACAATCATTGCATCGTGAGTAATATTTCCTGCAAATTCAACAGCATCAGCAAGGTTTTTACCTACCATGACTGCTGCTAAAAGTGAACTTGCATATAAGTCTCCTGTACCATGTAACATATAGGGTAAGAATTCGTTGGATGCTTCAACAATATCCATGTCTCTACCACCAACAAAATTACGTATAACTCCATCTCCACGTTGAATACCTTTCAATACAACATATTTGGCTCCGCAATCTAGAAGTTCATTTAAAATACGATGTGCTTCTTCATCATCAATATTTGTACCTCTCCATTCTTCACCAATAGGTTCACCTAAAATAATAGCTGCTTCTGTAAGGTTTGGAGTAAGTATGTCTGCTTCACATGCAAGGCTTGCCATTGCTTGGCATAATTCATCGTTATATGTTGGGTAAACTTGACCGTGGTCAGCCATGACAGGATCTACAACTTTTAAAGCATTGGGGTATGTTTTGTATACATTTTTAATTACTTCAACTTGTTCATCAGATCCTAAAAATCCGGAATAAACAGCATCTATATCTATATCTATTTTTTTCCAAGTATCTAAATAATCATTAAGTATTTCTGTAGTGTCATGCATATACCAATCAGGATATCCAGTATGGTTGGAAAATAATCCTGTAGGAACTGGACAAACGTCACAACCGGCAGCTGAAAGTACAGGAATCGCTATTCCAAGTGAACATTTTCCGTATCCGCATAAATCATGGATTGCAGCTACACGGGGGATATAATCGTTTTGTCTTTTATAAAGAATGATATCATCTTTTTTATTTGATTTAGTCATTTTCTACCTCTAATAAATTATTAACTGCTGTTATATATTACGGATTTTATGCAATATATCAGCCAGCATTTTAATCTAATATTTATAGAATAATATATGATATAAGAGTATATAATTCTTTTTTGTACTACCAAGTACTATGAAATCAATTTAAATTAGTTCATGTCAGTAGACTTAACGAGTAATGATAATGCAATAATTGTAATGATTATTCCAATCAAATTCAGAATACTTGGATATTCTGCAAATATCAAAGCACCGAGGATTGTAGCGGCAATAGGTTCTGAACCGCCATATAATATGGTGGCTTCACCATTATCCATATATTTTAAAGCGAAACTAAAGAAGAAATATGGTACTATTACAGTAAATACTGCATAAACGAATAAAAATATTGTGCTATACGTGATATTTGTTTTAATAAAAGTTCCAAACAAATCCCATTGACTAATTGGAGCTAAAAAGATGGAACATAATAAAAAGCTATAAAACATAATTGTAAATGTTGAATATTTTTTATCGAAAGCTATTTTTGAAAATATTCCATAAACAGCCCAAGATAATGCTGCTATAAGTCCGGTTAAAACTCCCCAACTTGACCATTTAAAACCGGAAGATGTTTCTAATATTCCACTAACAAGCAAACATCCAAAAAATGCAATAATTAAACAAATTACTTTGTTTAAGCTCAATTTTTCCTTAAATAATATCACTGATATAATTAATGCAAACACTGGGGAAAAACCAACTAATAGGGATGCAAAAGAAAGAGAAACATAAAATGTGGATTCATTATAAAAAATGTTGGATAGTAATGTTGCAATTAATCCGGTTCCAATAAATATCCAAATATCTTTTAGGTCTATTTCCAATGATTTTCTATCAAAAATTAACAGTATGATAAATAATAAAATTGTAGCAAGAATGACTCTGGATGAAAATATTGAAACATTTCCAAAACCAAAATTATATAGAATTCTTACAAAAACTCCACCGGAACCCCATAATATTCCTGCTATAATTGGGAAAAATACTATTAATTTTTTATTAAATTCCATAATTATATATTATATTTTTGTTTACATATGCTTTTTTAACAAATAATTTATATATAGTTAAATTAAAGATATGAACAATTTATTTAACATGGTGAAATTATGATGAGAAAAGTAACACATCAAACCAAAGGACAAAAAGCAATTGACGGTGCAGGGGTGCATTTGGTACGCGTATTGGGTAACACTACAACAGACATCCACGATCCATTTTTAATGTTGGATGCTTTTGATAGTACAAATCCTGATGATTATACTGCAGGGTTTCCAATGCACCCTCATAGAGGTATTGAAACTATAACTTTTTGTTAGTAAAGGACAAATGCTTCATCAAGACCATTTAGGAACTGAAGCACTAGTCACTGATGGTGAGGCTCAATGGCTAACTGCAGGTTCTGGTGCTGAGCATGCTGAATTTCCAGGTGGAGAACGTATGCTTGGAACACAATTATGGTTAAACCTTCCAGCGAAAGATAAAATGACTGCACCTCCTGCATATCACAGCATCATTAGAGATGAAATTAAAGAAATTCCATTAAATGGGGGAGTTTTAAGATTAATGACCGGTGAATATAACGGTGAGGAAGGTTGGCAAGGGAAATATTTGCCTGTGGATTTCTATGATATTCATTTAGAACTAAACTCAAAAGTTGAAATTCCAGTTAAAGAAGGATGGTCTGCTTTTGTATTTACACTACTTGGTGATGTTGCTATAAGTGATGATGTTGTTTTAGAAAAAACAGCTGCAAAATTAAGTGATGGTGACCATGTAATATTCGAAACTAAGGATAATGGTGCTGAAATTTTATTATACAGTTCTAAAAGGTTAGATGAACCTGTAGCTTGGGCGGGACCAATTGTTATGAATACAAGAGAAGAATTGAATCAAGCTTTTGAAGATTTGGCAAATGGTATTTTCATAAAAAAACAAGCTGAATATTAGAATATTTTAGATAAGTTTATATAATAATTGATGTTATATTAAAATAATTAAATTTTTTAGGGGGTCTTTTTATGGTAGAATTAAAAGATATAGCTCAAGAAAATGAAGTGGATTTAGAAAACTGTGTTGTTTTTGTAAGAGGTGAAGATGATATTTTAGCTGTTGATATTTCTAATGCAAAGATTAGGCAAAGAAGTGACGATACTATGGGTTTTACTTTTTCAATTACACCAGAACAAACTTTAAAATTTGAAGAATATTTTAATAAATTTGCAAATGGTGAAAAATTTTACTTTGATATTTCACAAACTGGATATAGGCCTGCTTATTATAGAGGTTTGTCTCAAATTAATAAAGAAGTTAGTGAAGAGTACGACACAAAGTTTAATGTAACTTTATTTGCTCAAAAAGCTATTGTAGAGCCAGATGATTCCTATTTTGCACCAACTTGTGCGGGTTGCCAATTCTGTCATTTATAATGGTGATGTCAAATGTTAAATTCCCAATTTTCCAATTATATTATATTAACTCGTAATAAAACAAATGAATCTATAAAATTAGATCAAAGAAGAGTTAAACTCAGAGAAAATAAAAATGGTTTAATGGCTATAAGTTATATTGGACCAGTATTTGAAATCATGGATTTAGAAAACTTTTTTGATGATATGATTTCTTCTGAAAAATTAAGTATGGATATTGGGGAAACTGGAGAATTTCGTGTAAGCTTTAGAGGAATGATTGATGGTAAAGGGAAAAACTTCCCTCAAAATTTAGACCATAAAATTATTCTTCTACAAGAACCTACTTGTTTAGATGAGAGGATTAATATTCAAGAAACTGGGTTTTCAAAATTTAAATTGAAAAATGAAGTTTCTGAATAATCTTCTTTTTAAAGTTCATCTTCAACAGCATCCCATAAACTAACTGCCCAACCATTTCCTCCGTCAATTACCATATCAAGCAATCTTACTTTCCCATCTCTGAAACGGAATAATCTGTAATCCTGTTGTGTTTTTCTTCCGGTTTTCTCTTTATTACAATCAAGGTATATTCCTTCATCATATTCTTCTTCAAAGTCTCCTGCTTTAACAAAGTCACCTACAAGAGAATATCCATTTTTAACACTTTTATCTAGCTTTTCTATGGTTTTTAACCATCCGCCTTCTGATCTAAATTTCATGTCCTGGTCAATTTTTGTTATTTCTTCTTGCCAATTTATTATCATATTTACCAAATCCTTGTTTTTATTTTTAATTTGGCTTTTATGAACATATAAATAAAGTGAGAGAGCATCTGAAAACAAATATTGGCTCTTTCAAAAACTTAAGTGATTTGGATCAAACTTAATTTATTGGAGCAA
>CAYFRZ010000034.1:0-15421 GCA_964345675.1 uncultured Methanobrevibacter sp. | reverse complement strand
TTGGTTTATGATTAGGTATTATGGAATTTATATTTTTTATAATTTGCTTAATATTATAAAATGTATTTTGATAATCTAGAGGTAATGAATTTTTCATTGGTTTATTATAAAGGTTAATGATGAGAATATTGGATTATAATTATATTTTGGAAATGATTTAATATTCTTCATTTTTTTATTTTATGATTCTGTTGTTATTTTTTCAAAAAATTTTTAAAAAATCTATTTCTTACTTTTTTAGTTATTAATGTCCGAGTTTTTTTGTGCATTGGTGTGAATATGAGGATTTTTGTGTTCTGAATATATAAATATGATTAGATTTACATATTTAGATTTAAAAAAATAATTAAGCATTAATATACTTGATACATAATATATTTAACTATCAACAAGTGATTAAAATGGAAATTTTTATTTGGATAATATTGGCTATCGCATTTTTTTTATTAGAAATACTTACGGGCAGTTTTATATTAGTGTGGTTTGGTTTAAGTTCAACAGTTTCAGCTATATTAAATTATTTTAAATTTGATTTTTATACTCAATTTGGAGCTTTTATAATAATATCAATAATTTTATTAGTTTTTACTAAAAAATTTGCAATTAAAGTCACACCAGAAATTAATAAAAAAACTACTTCAGAAAGGCTAATTGGGAGAAATGCCACAGTTGTTCGTAAACTTGATGATGAAAACATTATTGTAAAAGTAAGTGGTGAAGAATGGTCTGCTTATGCAAAAAATAATGTTAATGTTGGGGATACAGTTAAAGTGTGTGGAATAGAAAGTATCAAATTAATAGTTGAGTAAGGGATGTTTTAAATGATAGTGACAATAATAATTATCGTATTCTTAGTTTTCATTGCTATGAGATATGTTAAAATTTTAAGGCCATATGAAAAAGGAGTTGTTGAAAGGCTTGGAAAATATAATAGGACTGTTTCAAGTGGGGTAGTTGTATTAATTCCATTTTTAGAAAATTTAGAAAGAGTTGATTTAAGGGAGCAAGTTGTAGATGTTCCTCCTCAAGAAGTAATTACAAAAGACAATACTGTGGTTGTTGTTGATTGTGTAATTTTTTATGAAGTTGTAGATCCATTTAATGCAACATATAATGTAGTTAATTTCTACCAAGCAATTACAAAACTTGCACAAACAAATTTAAGAAATATTATTGGTGATTTGGAACTTGATCAAACATTAACTTCTCGTGAAATGATTAATGCAGAATTACGTGAAGTATTGGATGAAGCTACTGATAAATGGGGGAGTAAAGTAGTTCGTGTTGAAATACAAAAAATTGAACCTCCGAAGGATATAGTTGAGGCAATGAGTAAACAAATGAAAGCTGAAAGAATGAAAAGAGCATCAATTCTTGAAGCTGAAGGTTATAAACAATCAGAAATTAAAAAATCTGAAGGGGATAAACAAGCATCTATTTTAGAAGCAGAAGGTAAAGCCGAGTCCATTAAAAAAATGGCAGAAGCAGAGAAACAAGCTTTAATTTTAAAAGCAGAAGGTGAATCAATGGCTATTGAAAAAGTATATGCTGCAATTCATGAAGGAAATCCTGATGATGGCCTTATTGCTATTAAATACTTAGAATCACTAGAAAAAATAGCCGATGGAAATGCATCTAAAATATTCTTACCGTTTGAATCAAGCGGTGTTTTAAGTTCTGTTGCAGGTATAGCTGAACTATTTAAAGAGAATAAAAAAGAATAATTTTTATTCTCTTATTTTTAATATTGCACTTATAATCATTAGATTTTAGAAACATTAAAACTAATGTATCGTGCATGTTTAATCACAATAAATAAAATTTAGGTTTGCCAAAAAATTTATATTTTATTAAAAATATATTCTGAATATGGATAAAAAACATTTGCCACTATTTGGTGTAGGTCCTTATTTAATGGGATTAATAACTATTATAAGCATCTTATCAATTGTGGCATCAATTTACAAAATTATACCTGTATATAATATAAATAAACTAAATATCGTATTTATCATATTGGGAATAACTTCAATCATTTTTGCCATAGTATTATGGGTATTTGCCATACTTAATTCAAAATTAATGAATAATATTAAAAATAATAATCTAGTAACAACTGGAGTTTATTCTTTTGTAGCTCATCCAATATATTCCTGTTTTCTTTTCATATCAATTGGATTAATTTTAATTTCACAAAATATATTATTATTCTTTTTACCATTTGTATTCTGGGCTTTTTTAACAATTAGTCTAATAAAAACAGAAGAAAAATGGTTAATTGAAAGATATGGGGATGAATATATAATATATTTAAAAAATGTTAATCGTTTCATTCCATTTAAAAAAATATTTTTTAATAGGTAATTTAATCTAATTACATAATATTCATTTCAAACAATCTATTCATCCCATAAATCTGCAACTTTATTTGCAATGAATACGCAACAATCAACGCATGGGGATTTGTCTTTTCCATTGTCTGTTATGGTACCGCAACACACGCTTCCATATTCTTCTTTAAATGCATTAAAAATCTCTTTGGCATTTTCTTTAATTTTAACGGGGTCATCTAAAATTAATCCATTTGCAATTAAAGCACCAGTTACGGCCCCACATGTTCCTTCATCAAATGTTCCACCAATTCATCCTGCAAATCCACATGCTATTTTACACATTTCTGCTTTGCTTATTGGGTATTCTGCTGTTTCACAAAGTCCCATTAATGTTGATTCAGAACAACTTTTAAAATCTCGGTATTCTCTAATTTTTTCTTCTAAAATCTGTTTATCAAGTTTCATTTCCCAATCTCCCTGTGGATAATTGTATAAAATTTCATTTTATTATGAAATATTTAATTGTATAATTATATAAATTAAGAATTTAAAATATTTATTTGTTAAATTATTTAGGTGAAAAAAATATGCATCCAAGACCAAGTCCAATTGCAGCATCTCTTTATACTTTAAGAGACATGAATGTTGATGTTATTGTTATGCACGGCCCAAATGGTTGTTGTTTTAGAACTGGAAGGCTCTTAGAAAGTGATGGTGTAAGAGTCTTAACAACTGCAATGGCTGAAAATGATTTTATTTTAGGAGCTGGTGAAAAGCTAGAAGAAACTTTAAAAGAAGCTTATGACATGTTTAATCCAAAATTAATGGGTGTAGTGGGTACATGCGCAAGTATGATTATCGGTGAAGATTTAAAAGAAGCCATTGCTAATGCTGATTTGCCTTGTACTGTAATACCCGTGGAATCTCATGGTGGGTCAGGTGAAGGTGACAATACTGTTGGAGCTATTATGGTTTTAGAAGCAGCAGTAGAATGTGGTGTCATACCTCAGGATGAAGCTGATAGACAAATTGAAATGCTTGAAAAAGCAACGGAAGTTGAAAAAACCCGTGGAATGGCACAGGGAAAATACATTAAGCCTAACTTCGGCGATTCAAAGGAAAATGTTGCTAAAATTGTAGTTCGGGCTATTAAAGAGAATAAAAAAGTAGCTTTTGTACATAATGCTAAAAAAGAAACATCATATTTATTTGCTGATATTATAAATTTTGATTATAATGAAATAAATGCTGATAATAAACCACTTATTTTAGCGAACCTTGATGAAAATATGGGCCTTGAAAGGATTAGAAATCATGCACGAAATATCAAAGAGGAATTGCCAATGAATATTGATTATATTACTGGTGGGCTTGATGAATATCCAATTACTGCAGATGTTGCTGCTGAATACTTAAAAAATAAAGATTTAGATTTACTTGTTGTATTTGGTGTTCCACATGCATTTCCAGTTGAAGATTTTGATGTTGAATCAGTTGCAATTACAGATGGGCCTCGTTTAGTAGAACCTTTACGAGATTTGGGTTATAATCATGTTGTTGCTGAGCTTGATGCTCATTCAAAAACTCTTGGAACTGATGAAATAGTATTTTCAGACTTTGGTGGCATGATTAGATCGGCTATTGGATGGTTAGATGAATGATTACAATTATTGATTATAAAAGTGGGAATTTGAAAAGTATTTCAAATGGATTTAAAAAAATTGGTGCTGAATACCAAATTACGGATGATAAAGAGGTAATTGCTAATAGTGATTATCTTGTTTTACCTGGTGTAGGTGCATTTGGAAGCGCAATGAAAAATTTAAAACCATTTGAAGATGTAATTCATGAACATGTTTCAGAAGACAAACCATTTTTAGGAGTTTGTCTTGGTCAACAGGTTTTAATGAGTTCAAGTGAAGAAGCTGATGGTGTTAAAGGTCTAGATTTATTTAAAGGACATGCTGAACTGTTATCAGGTGATGTTAAAATACCCCATATGGGTTGGAATAAACTAAAAGTATGTAATGATTCTCCTATTTTGGAAGATATTGATGGAGAATTTTTCTATTTTGTACATTCCTATCATGTTGTCCCTGATGATGAAAACATTATTGCGGGAGTTTGTGAATATGGTGGAAATGTTGTGGCTAGTTTAAGCCAAAATAATTTATTTTCAACACAATTCCATCCAGAGAAAAGTGGTGTAGCAGGACTTAAGATTTTAAAGAATTTTACTAATTTGGAGTTATAAAAATGGATATTGAAGGATTTGTAAGAGCAAGAATTGATGATTATGATTATAATGATTTAGCAGAAATTTTAGCTGTAAGAATTAGGGAATATAAGAAAATTTCCGAAGAAAACTCTTTTGAAATGGCAAAAGCGGTAATTGATGAAGTTTCAACAACTCTTAAATTACAAGAAAGTGATGATGAATTTTTAAAAGAAATTGCTAATGTTAACAAAGCTGATGTTTTAATGGGTGAGATGGGAGTCGGATCTCGTGGGGCTGGTGACTTTTTTGTTCACAGAAAAATTGCAGAAATTGTTGCATCAACAAATACAGCATCACTTGTAAATCCATCAGAACAGGATGACGGTGGGGTTGTTAGAGCAAAATCAAATAATGATGAAATTTATATTACAACTGCAGTTGATGGAATTCACTCACGTTTAAGTGAATATCCATTTTTAGGTGGTTTTCATGTAACTCGAGCAACACTAAGGGATGTTTGTGTAATGGGGGCAGATCCTGTTGCAATTTTAAGTGATGTTCACTTGGCTGATGATGGGGATGTTGCTAAAATATTTGACTTTACTGCAGGTGTTGCAGCTGTCTCTGAACTTGTGGATGTTCCAATCGTAGCTGGAAGTACCTTGCGTGTAGGTGGTGACATGGTTTTAGGTGATAGATTCGTTTCGGCAGTTGGAAGTGTTGGAGTATCAAATCATCCACCTACTGCAAGAAAAGGAGCAACAGATGGGGATGTGATTCTTTTAACTGAAGGCTCTGGTGGTGGAACAATTACAACAACTGCATTATACAATGGTTTCTTTGACGTTGTATGGGATACAATGAATGTAAACTTTGTTCAGGCTTCTCATGCATTATTTGAAGCAGATCTTGTAAAAGATATTCATGCAATGACTGATGTGACTAATGGAGGTCTTAGGGGAGATGCTCATGAAATATCTAATACAACGGGTGTTGGTTTGGAATTTTATGAAAAAGAAATCAGAAAAATGGTTGCTCCAAATGTATTAAAAATGCTGGAAACATTAAATATAGATCCATTAGGTGTTTCAACTGATTCATTAATGTTAATTGCACCTCCTGAAATTGTTGGTGATATTAAAAAAGCAGTTGGAAAATATGATGTTGCAATATCTGAAATTGGGGAAGTTAACACCTCTGGTGAACCTATATTAATTAAAGAAGATTCTTCTGAAGAAAAACTTGTCCCATTGTTCAGGGAAGCTGCTTATACTAAAATTAAAAAATTAGTTGGTGAAACAACTCCTGAAGACTTTGAAGAAATGAAAGAAAAAGTTCAAGAGGCTTCTGATGCAGCTATTGCTAAAAAAGAAAAAGTGATTAATCACATTCGTGCAAATTAATTTTTGCACACTTTGCTATTTTTTTAATATCTTAAAATCCTATTTTCATTCATGTTAGGCGAAAAAGGATATTTTTACATAATTGATGCAATTTTAGCTGTAATTCTACTTTTAATTGTATTTTTAGTTGTAAACACTGCAATTTCTATTCCTAGTCCCAACTATTTCTATGATTCGCATGAAATCAGGACTGCTCAAGATACAATGGAAATTTTAAGTGGAAAAGTGAATTTTACAGATAGTACATTTCTTGGAGATATTTCTAGAATCTTAAAAGATAATGAAAATTCAAAAGAATCTATTCGGGAAGTTTCAAAAATTTGTAAAAATAAATTTACAAGTTTAAATCTTACAAATTATAGATTTTGTGAGAATAAAGTTTTAAATGAAAAAATATTGGCTTCTTTTGGTGATTATTCAAAAGCGGATAAAGTTTCAGTAGCTACACGAAATTATGGTGAATATTCTTATACATTATCTGTATGGTAATTATTAAATACTATTAAAATCATAAAATTATATGTTATCTTATTTTATTGGCCCTGGTGGTGTAGTTTGGATAACACATGGGACTGCGGATCCCATTCCCCGGGTTCAAATCCCGGCCAGGGCACTATATTTTCCGTGATTATTATGTTAAATGCTAATACTTATGTTACATCTCAAAAAGGTATTGGTGGAACAATTAGAAACCAATATGAAGATTTTTACGTTGAAGAAATTCCTGAAATAATTCCTGATGGTGAGGGGCCTAATGTTTATGTGTGGATTGAAAAATTGGGAAGAACCACCTTAGATGTTGTTTTAGATATTGCTCGTGATTTACATATCTCAAGAAAAAGAATGGGCTTTGCAGGAATGAAAGATAAGAAAGCTATCACTCGTCAGTGGATATGTATTGCAAATATGGATTCTGAAGAGCAATTTAAACAAGTGGAAGATTTGGATATTTATAAAACTGATTTTTTAAAAGTTGTTCGTGGTCGTAAAAAACTTAGGATGGGCCAACTTAAAGGAAACAAATTCAGAATCCTTGTTAAAGATTTAGATGATATTGAAAAAAGTGCGGATATTGCAAATGAAGTTTTAGGTGAACTTCAGCGGACTGGTGTTCCAAATTATTTCGGTTGGCAAAGATTTGGTAAACCAAGAACAATTACTCATTTAGTTGGGGAAGCATTAGTTGAAAATAATCTTGAGAAAGCTGTTGGAGTTTATATTGGTAATCCTCAGGATGATGAATCTAATGAAAACCAGATGGCAAGAAAAGCATATGATGATGGAAACTTAGAGGAAGCTCTCAACTTAACTGGTAAAGGGATGCGTTATGAAAAGATGATGTTAAAAGAATTAGTTAAGGACTCTAAAAGGGGAGAATTAACTGATAAATCATATATGAATGCGTTACATGCACTTCCAAAACCTCTTCAAAGAATGTTTGTTCATGCTTATCAATCATATTTATTTAATGAAGCTGTAAGTAAAAGAATAGAAATGGGAATGGACAAATATATTGAAGGGGATATTATAATAGACAAAGAAGAACATATTGTCCGTGATAAAACTCCTGAAGAGTTCCAAGGATTAATTGATAACTTCCAAGCTTCTCCTACTTGTCCATTATATGGTACGAAAGTTCCATTTGCAGGGGGAATTGTTGGTCAAATGGAAGAAAATATTTTAACAAATTATGGCATTACAAAAACAGATTTTGAAGTTCCAAAAATGCCACGTTTGGGAAGTCATGGTCTTAGGAGATCTTTGAGATTCCAGTTATGGGATGCATCTGCTGTTCCAACTGATGATGGAGTATTATGTGAATTTTCAATTGATAAAGGTTCTTATGCTACTGCTGTTTTAAGAGAAATAATGAAAAAAGATGTTATTTAAGTGATTTGTATGATTACATGTAGAAATATTGCAAAAGGTAAAGGAAAAGGAGAATTAATAGTTTCATCTGAGCCAATTAGCTTTCTTGGTGGTGTTAATCCAGAAACTGGTATTATTATTGACCCAACTCATGAGTTAAAAGGAGAATGTATCAAAGATAAAGTGTTATTTATACCTGGTGGAAAAGGTTCTACTGTTGGTTCTTATGTTATTTTCCAAATGATGAAAAATAATACTGCTCCAAATGCTATAATCTGTATTAATGCAGAACCAATTATTGCAACTGGCGCTATCATGTCAGATATTCCAATGGTTGACTCACCAGCTCAAACTAAAGATTTAACAACTGGAACTTTAGTTGAAGTTGATGGAGACAATGGGACTATTGAAATTTTATAGTGATAATATGCAAGTTCTAATTGAAAATGTTAATATTATCAATCCAGGGGAAGATGTAAAAACTCATCAAAATATTTTAATTGAAGATAATTTAATTAAAAGAATATCTCAAGATAAATTATCAACAAAAAGTGATGTTAAAATTATTGATGGAGAAGATAACTATTTACTTCCAGGGTTTATTGATTGTCATACTCATATTTTTGCAAAAGGATTTCACAAAGAAGAAAACATGGTTAATCCTTTAGGAATTCATTTTTATAATGCAGTTCCTCATTCATTACAAACAATCAATGCTGGTGTTACAACGATTAGGGATTGCGGATCTGCTGATTTAAGTTTTAAATTGGCTCAACAAAGAAAATTATTCACTGCTCCTAAAGTTCATTTATCTGTTGCTCCTCTTGTCATGACTGGGGGACACTTTGATTTATTGTTGTCATCTGGATGGGATATGGAGATAATGTATCCGGGATTTCCAAAAGGAAGATGTGATGGTGTTGAAGAAGTTTTAAAAAAGACTCGCGAAGTAAAAAGGGCAGGTGCTGATTTTATTAAAGTAATGGCTAGTGGAGGAGTTTTAACAACAAATACCTCGCCTAAATTTGCTCAATTTAACAAAAAGGAATTAAAAACTATTGTGAATGAAGCTAGTGCAAATGACATGAAAGTTTCAGCCCATTGCCATAGTTTGAAAGGAATGAATAATTGTATCGATGCAGGTGTTTCATCAATTGAACATGGAACATTCATTGATAAGAAAACTTCTTCTCGCATGGTCAAAAAGGGTACTAGTTTAGTTCCAACACTTTTAGTTCATCAATTTTTATATAAAAATGGTTTTCCAAAATGGGATAATTATGCTGCTGAAAAAACCGCTAAATTGAAAGAAATAGTTAAAATTCACAAAGAAAATATTTCCGCTGCTTATGAATTAGGTGTTAATATATTAATGGGAACTGATAGTGGTGTTATTCCTCATGGACATAACTTAGAAGAATTAGTTCATTTAACTGATATTGGAATGAGTGAATCAGAAGCAATAGCTAGTGGAACTCTAAAAGCGGCTGAATTTTTAGGATATTATGATTTAGGTCAAATTAAAGAAAATTACGTAGCTGATTTGATTTTGGTTAATTCAAATCCTTTAGATGATATTTCTATTTTAAGTGATAATGATAACATTTTAACTGTCATGCAGGATGGAATTGTGGTTAAATGAAGTTAATCATTGATATTGAATTATGTACTGCTTGCAAATCATGTTCACGGGTATGTATTCGTGATAATATTGTTGTAGATGATTTTGCAGTTGAAATTGGGAATAATTGTTTTGAATGTGGGCATTGTGTTTCAGTATGTAATGTTGGTGCAATAACTTTAAAGAGTTTCATTGGCCATGAAGATAGGATTCAGGAGTATAATTCTCGTGAAATTCCTATTGGATATGATGATTTAATCCAATTTTTAAAACAAAGAAGATCTATTCGCTGGTTTAAAAATAAAAAAATTGATAAAGAAACTTTTGATAAATTATTTGAGGGTGCATACTATTCACCATCAGCTCAAAATGAACAAGATGTTGAATTTGTTGTTTTAGATGAGAAACTTGATGACTTTATGGATCTTGTTTATGATATTATCAAAGTTGAAGAAGACAAATTTTTCAGAATTAAAGAATTTGGAGACTATTTAAACGATAATTCCACAAAAAAGTTTCATCCATTATTGTGGGAAGGAAATCAGGTTATTTTAACATTTTCAACAGATAAAACTAGTGCGGTTATTGCAAATACTCGTTTAGAGTTACTTTCTTACTCTTTGGGCCTTGGAGGATTTTATTCTTTATTTATTTTAAAAGCTGATGAACTCAATCATGATAAATTAATGGAATTTTTCCCAGAAATTGATAAAAATAAACATATGTATTCTACTTTTATTATTGGATATCCTAAAGTAAAATTTAAAAGAACAATTCCTCATAGGGATATTAATGTTACATATTACTAATTTTGTAGTGACAAAAACTTTATAATGTTATTATAATAATAAATCAATATATAATATAACGATTGTGATAAAATGGCTTATCTTAAAAGTATGGATTTGCCAATTGAAGGAATGCATTGTGCTTCTTGTGTTTTAAGTGTTAATAAAACATTCGGCAAAATTGAAGGTGTAGAAGAAGTGGATGCAGATTTAGCGGCAAATAAATTACATATTACTATTGACCCTAAAAAAATTTCTTATGAAGAAATGGAAAGATTGGTTAAAAACTTAGGTTTTGAACTTCACACTGATGAAATGACTTTAAGAATTCAAGGCATGCATTGTGCATCATGTACAATGAATGTGGAGAATTTTTTAATTAGAGTGGAGGGTATTTTTGATGTTAAAGCTGATTTAACATCTCAGACTGCTCAAATAAGATATGACTCATCTAAATTGGATATGGATGAAGTTGAAAAAGTAATTGAATCTTTAGGTTTTGAACTTTTAGGTATTGAAGGTCAGACTGAAATTGATGAAGAAGCAATTTACCAAAAAGATTTAAAAGATAAACTTACTAGAATCATTGTTGGTGTAGTATTTACTGCTATTTTGATGGTTTTGATGTTTAGTGGATGGGATCCATTGATGGGTCCTATTGCTAGTTTGAATCAATCTACTGGTCTTCATATCTCTGCAATGGGATTGCTATCATTAATTGTAAGTATTGGACCATTTATATACATTTCTTTACCTATTTTAAAAGCTGGATGGAATGGGTTAAGTCATAAAAACTTGAATATGGATGTAATGTATTCAATGGGTATTATGGTTGCTTATGTCTCAAGTATTCTTGGAACATTTGGTATTGTATTGGATCACACTTTCATGTTTTATGACTCTGCGGTTATGCTTCCAGCATTTTTAATGATTGGAAGATATTTGGAAGCAAGAGCTAAAAAAAGAACTTCTGATTCAATTAGAGAATTAATTGGTCTTCAACCAACAGTTGCAACAGCAATTGAAGTTGATGAAAACGGGGAAATTACTTCTCAAGAGGAAATTTCAATTTCAGATATTGTATTGGATGATTTATTACTTGTAAAACCTGGTGAAAAGATTCCCGTCGATGGTGATGTTGTTGGTGGGGAATCATATGTGGATGAATCAATGATTAATGGTGAACCAATTCCTAAAGTTAAAAAAGATGGTGAAGAGGTCTTTGCAGGTACTATTAATCAAGATGGTGTATTGTATATTAAAGCTAAAAAAATTGGAAAAGAAACTGTATTGTCAAATATTATTCGTTTAGTAGAAAAAGCACAATCTTCTAGACCTCCGGTTCAAAAATTTGCAAATACCATTGTAACATACTTTATTCCAGTTATCTTAACAATAGCTATTGTAGTGTTCTTAATTTGGTATTTTGTACTTGGTGCAACTTTACTATTTTCATTAACATGTTTAATTTCCATCTTAGTTGTAGCATGTCCATGTGCATTGGGTCTTGCAACTCCGACTGCAGTTACTGTTGGTGTTGGAAGGGCTGCTGAATTTGGTATTTTAATTAAAAATGGGGATACCTTAGAAAATGCAGGACAACTTGATGTAGCGGCATTTGATAAAACTGGTACTATTACTGAAGGAAAACCTGAAGTTGATGATGTAATTTCATACAATACTTCTGATGAAGATTTAATCAAACTTGTTGCTAGTGTTGAGCAAAATTCAACTCATCCAATCGCAAAAGCTATTGTAAACAAAGCAAGAGAAATGGATATTGAATTATATCAGACTTCTGAATTTGAGAATATAACAGGTAAAGGATTAAAAGCTGAAATTAATTCTAGTGAAATTCTTGCGGGTAACTTGGCTTTGATGGAATCTGAAAATGTCGAAGTTTCATCTGAACTTGTGGATAGATATCATGAACTTGAAAAATTGTCTAAAACAATTATATTTTTAGCTCAGGATAAAACTGTTAAAGGTATTTTAAGTTTATCTGATAAAATCAAAGAAAATTCTAAAAGAACAATTGAAGAGTTACATAAAATGGGTGTTGAAACCTATATGTTAACTGGTGATAATGAATCTACTGCATTAAATGTGGCTCGTGAAGTTGGAATTGATAATGTAAAAGCAGGCGTTCTTCCAGAAAATAAATTGGATATTGTTAAAGAAACTCAAGAGAATAATACTAGGACAGTTTTATTTGTTGGAGATGGAATAAACGATGCTCCAGCACTTACACAAGCAGATATTGGTGTGGCCATGGGTAATGGTACGGATATTGCTATGGAAAGTGGAGATATTGTTGTTATGGAAGGGGATTTAGAAAATGTTGTTGCAGCTATTCAGTTCTCTAAAAAAGTAATGCGCAGAATTAAAGAAAATATTTTTTGGGCATTTGCATATAACTCCATATTAATTCCTATTGCAGCAGGTGTTTTATATCCTGCATTTGGTATAACTTTTGAACCTGCATTAGCAGGTCTTGCAATGGCAATGAGTTCAGTAACAGTTATATCTCTTTCATTAATGCTTAAGAGATATGTTCCTGAAATAAAAAGAAAAAGTAATAATTAAAATTAATTGATGTTAATCAATTAATTCTATTTTTTTTAATTTTAAAACCATTCTTGTGATTTTTCAAGTAATTCATCAATAATGGTCGGTATAGATCCGGTATAGGTGTGTGGATCCATTATTTTATCAACATCTTCTTGAGTTAAGTATTTTTTAACTTCTTCATCTTCTAAGATCAAATCTCCAAGTAATAATTTTTCTTTATTGGCTTTGATAGCATTTTTTCTTACAATTCCATAAGCAGTTTGTTTTCCCATTCCTGCACGGGTAAGCTCTGCCATTAATCTTTCAGCCATAACTAAACCATTAGTGAAGTTTAAATTTCTTTCAATGTTTTCATCATAGAATATGAGATTACTCATTAATTTTATTGTTAAATTTAAAATGTAATCAGTTAAAATACAACTTTCTGGGAACATTATTCTTTCACAAGAAGAATTGGTTAAATCTCTTTCGTGCCAGAGAGGATTATTATCTAATGCAGCATTTACATAGGATTTTACAATTCTTGCAACACCGCATATTCTTTCAGCAGTAATTGGGTTCATTTTGTGGGGCATAGTACTGCTTCCCACTTGTTTTTCAGGATCGAAGTATTCACCTAGTTCCATAATTTCAGTTCTTTGCAAGCTTCTGATTTCAAGTCCAATTTTATCTAAAGTACTTGCAATATTGGCTAATACACTAATGAATTCAACATGATTGTCTCTTTGCACAACCTGATTTGTAATGGTTGCTGCAGGCAATCCTAAAATTTCTGCAACAGTTTTATGGATTTCCCAACCTTGTTCGCCTAATGCTGCGGTAGTACCTACTGCACCGTCCATCATTCCAACACAAACATTTGATTCGGCATGTTCTAATCTGTCATATTGTCTGTGAAGTTCATCTGCCCATAATGCAAATTTCATTCCGTAAGTTGTTGGGAGAGCATGTTGTCCATGTGTACGTCCGATACATACTTTCATTTTGTTTTCACTTGCTAAATCTAACATTATTTTAGTTAATCTTTCTAATTTTTCTTTTAATACTGTAATTGAATCTTTGATTAATAGTGAATTTGAACTATCAACAATATCATTGGATGTTGCTCCAAAGTGCACATATTCTCCAGCACCATTTTCACAAACTTCGGTAATGGATTTTGATAATGCTGCAATATCATGATTAGTTGCAGCTTCAATTTCTTTCATTCTTGCTAATTTAACATATTTAGTATTAGCCTTTGCTGAAATTTCATCAGCTACTTCTTTAGGTATGATTCCAAGTCTACCTTCAGCTTGAGCTAATGCTGATTCAACATCTAACATTCTTTGTAATTTATTCTCTTCTTCCCAAATATTTTTCATTTCAGGAGTCCCATATCTAAATTCAATAGGGTGTATGGCCATTTTATCATCTCACATATTATGAATAACAATATATTATTTTCACTTTAGTATTATTATATTTAAGGTTTTGTTTGGAAACATTTATATTGTGTTATATAAAAAAATAAAAAATACTATAAATCGTATTATAAGTGATATATTTGGAAACAAAAATACGACTGTTGCGTCAAGAAATAGGTTTGACTCAACAAGAACTTGCTGAATCTGTTGGGGTAACTCGTCAGACAATAAATGCTTTAGAAAATGCTCGCTATAACCCTTCATTATTATTATCCTATCGTATTACTAAGATATTGGGTAAAAGTGCTATTGAAGATGTTTTCGTCTTTGATGAAGATGATTGAATTAAATTAAATATGTTATAGTTTTAATTTTTTTAATAATCAGTCTATGATATAAACTTTTAACTTTTTTTGATAATATGTATTCATTTAATGAAAAACTTAGTCAAGTTACTTTAAAAGAATTGTTGGTTCTCATTGTTTTTATTTTGATTGTTAAATTTCTCTTTGATTCTTTTAATGTCTTTCAAATAAACCTATTTTGGGTCAATATTGTTGTGATTGTATTTTTTATTTTCAAACTTCGCGGATGTTTTTCAAGCTTTATGCAAGATTTTCTAAAAATTTTCAGCGGAAATTACTTAAAAATTATTTTTACTATTGTAATTTTGAATATTTTTATCTCTTATGGTTTCCTTTATTTATCAAATTTCACTTTAAATGTTTTTTATGAGTTAAGTTCAAGTGTTATGTCCGTTACATATTTTAATAAACCTTTATTTATCTTTGGTGGTTTTTTAACAACAGTTTTTATATCACCAATCTCAGAGGAGTTAATATTCAGAGGGGTCATGTTAAATAGGATTAAATTAATTGTTCCAACAATGTTTTCAATTCTGATTACATCTATTTTATTTGCATCTCTTCATAGTTTTGGAAGTATAATTTCAGCATTTATTTTTGCAATTTGCATGGCTATTTTATATTTAAAAACAGATAATATTCTAGTCCCGATTTTTGCACACTTTTTAAATAATCTGATTGCTGAAAGTATTGTAATTGTGGATTCAGGCAATATTTTATTTACAAATAATTTTGTCATGATGGTCATGTCTATTTTAGCAATTGTTTCATCTATTCTAATTTTCATTCTAATAAAATCACAATGGAACAACATTAAATAATAATAAATTATAAAATATTTTTAAAG
>CAYFRZ010000033.1:3283-15808 GCA_964345675.1 uncultured Methanobrevibacter sp. | reverse complement strand
CTTTCTAACTCATTAACTTTTCCATTTTTTATGTGTTTTTTTATGTATTTTTTTTGTGGTAAGGTTGCGTATTAAAATTGAGTTAGTTAATTTGAGGATTTTGTTTCTCTGGTCTTTTTGGGGGTGTTTGGGGGGTGGAGAATGCTCCGTTCAAAGTCTTTTTAAAATCGTTCTTTTTTGTTTTTCGGTCTTAGTTACTTGTTATATGTTTTTTTAAGGCTAAATTACCTCCTTACCTAGTGTTTTTTGGGGCTTTTTTTTGATTTGGTAATGTGGTAATTTCAGTAATACTTTTTGGTGGTGTTTGTATTACTGTAATACTTTTGTATGTTGAAAGTATTACTAAAATTATCCCCATCATTCACAACAACACGAATCCCCAAAAAAAAAATAGTCGGAGAACACCACCAACAAAACCAAAAATTTTCACACAAAAAAACAACCTCGCCTAGTCCAAGCAGAGAAATAGTAAGGAACACTATATAAAAAATTTTTTTTTTTACATAAAATTAATATTTACTTTTTTGGAACTTATGAAACTACAATGCTATGGGTACCTACTCGGAAAAATAAAACTCATCAAAGACAACACCCACGATGAAGTATTTATCGAAAAAACACAATTAATAGTCATGAGAAACAACATCTGGCAATACAACGACAAAGAACTCATAGCGATAGCACAAAAAATCATAGGAGGAGTAAAAGATGATTGACAATTTTGAAAATAACATCTCAACAATACTAGTAGCAATATACGCAGTATTAGCACCATACATAGCACAATACATGTCACAAGAAGTATTCATAGCAATTTGCGGATTAATATTAGTGATTTGGAGTGCATACAACCCAAACACAATGAAAATCTTCAATAATGACAAGAAAACACCAACAGAAGAGTACACAAACGGTTTAAACGATGAATACTCCACTGAGGAATTCTATGAAAAATGACTCGAACCTAGATTATGTTAATATGCACGAGCAAAGGTTGTCCAGAGGAGAGTCAAGACTAACAGAAATAGAAGCGAGAGCAGATTACAAGGATGAAATAATCGACAAAATCGAATCCAAAGTAACTGACATGGATAAAAAATTAGATGGAATCGCCAATAGTCTAAACCAACTACAACTACAATCAGTAAAAGACGACCAACACATTGACAAAAGAGTAACCTCACTCGAAACAACAGTCAATGTCCTAAAATGGTTAATAACATTATTGTTATCATCAGGAGGATTAGCACTATTAGCAAAATTAGCAACGGTGATATGATATGGGAAAATTACCTGCCAACTGGCGACCAGCGCATGAACCTAGAAAATTACAAACCAAAAAAGCAACTGAAAAATTAACTAAACAAATTGTAGCTGCAATTGAAGATGGTTTACCTGTTAAAGATGCTTTTATATTGAATGGTATTAGTGGTTCCACATATGCACGATGGAGAAAAGAATGTGTGGAGGACATGGCGGATGGGTTCACTGGTACTAATTTAATTAAGTTAATGACTGATGTTGCTAAAGCAGATAAAAATGCTTTCAGAAGATTGTCCAAATCCATGATGAATAAAGCTGAAGACGGGGATTCTCGTATGATGATGTATCTCGCTGACAATCGTTTTGGTTATGCTCATAAAAGAAAAAACGTTCTTGATGTTGGTAATGAAAGTGGGAATAATATTCAAATTAATATTGTGGATATGAAAGGTAATGAGCAGATTGAAGAACAGGATGATATAGAGGAGATTGTTGTTAATGGTGTCTGTAGAGATGACTCCAACTCAGAGGAGATGGATTAATGACACAACAAGAGAATTACTCATAGAAGGAAGTGCAGGGTCAGGTAAAACCCTCTTCGCTTGTTTCAAGGTTATTTTCTATGCTTTACAATATAAGAATGCCTCCATCTATGTTTATCGTAAAACATTACCATCATTGAAAAGAACCAGTTGGAAAGAAATCCGTGAAATATTATATGATTTGCAAATTCCTTATGAAGAAAACAAATCAGAAGGAGTTATTTCTTTTGATAATGGTTCAAAAATGTATTTTGGTGCTTTAGATGAATTATCCAAAGTTCGTTCTATAAATGCAGATTTAATTTACATCGAACAAGCAGAAGAACTTACAAGTACAGATTTCTACATTGAATTAATGTTAAGACTGGGAAGAGGAGAAGCAAGTAAACAAAAAGATGGATACTCCCAAATGATACTTGTAGTCCAACCAGAATCAGAAGAACATTGGATTTACAAAAGATTCCATGAATTCACTGATGCAACTATTGAATTTGAAAGAAAAAAACAAGAAGCAATCGCAGAAGGAAACACAGAGTATCCAAGCTACGAAAGCATCTTATCAAATATTCAAAAACGTAGAAAAACAGCTCATTTCCATTACAGTGAAAACTTAAAATTACCAAAATTCCAACGAGATTATTATGACAACTTAAAAAACGAAGATTACGAATTATGGTTAAGATACAGTGCAGGACAATGGGGTAAATTAACTGATGTGATTTATCCAAACTATGATACTGTAGTGGTTCGTGATACTTTTGATTTTTACAGTTTTGGTGCGGATTTCGGTTTCAATAATCCATCATGTTTCTTATTATGTGGGTGGTATGATGATGAAGTGTATGTGCTTGATGAAGTGTATGAGTCTAAATTACTGAACTCTGAATTAATTGAAAAATGCACAGACATGTTATTCAAACATAAATTACTACCTGAACATTTACATGTGGGATTCGGTGATGCTGCTGAACCAGACCGTATAGAAGAATTTACACAGAACAATTATCCAATGGAAAAAGGGATTAAAGATGTTAAATCCAAGATTTCCACCACAAAACAAACAAAAATCCATATTCATCCAAGATGTGTGAATACTATAAGGGAGATTAAAGGTTATAAATACAGGAAGAATCGTGATAATGTTACTTTAGACGAACCTGTGAAAGTTAACGACCATGCAATGGATGCTTTAGCATATTGTGTTTATGGTATTAGGGGACAATTAAGTCCTAATAGAAGATTTAGTAATAATGATGGAACTTATTTTAATAAAGTGATGGTGTTTTAAGTGGGATTTGGAGAAAAAGTCATCAAAAGATTCAGATTATCTAATAGTGAACGGTCTGATATTGTTGATGTGGGTTATGATGGTGTTAGAGATAACATTAATCATGAAACTATCAACTGGGGTGAGAAACTACCCGACCTTATTCAACCATCAATTAAGAATTTAAGATTATGTGCTGATAAATCCACAGTGGTTAATGGTATTCTTGAAGATTTAGTTATTAAATCAATTAGTGGATGGGTTATTGAAGGGGATAATCAAAAAGCTATTGATTTCATCACAGAACAAGATGACCGATTGGATTATAGTAATCTCATGCACAATGTAGTATGGAATAATTGTGTTGATGGTGTGGATTTCAGAGAGATTATTGTTGAAGATAATGTTGTTTCATTAAGAGAATTGGCTTTTGATGGGGAGAATTATCGTATTAAAGAAATTTATGATGATGAAACTGGTTCTAAAATCATCGGTTATAAGCAAATTGTTCGTGTTAATCAGAATACTAATCGTGGTTGGTTTAAAAAGAAATTCGCTGAATTAACTAAAAGACAAGAAGTGGTTGAGTATAATTTTGAACCAGAGAAACTTATGGTTTCTTCATTTTTCAGAAAACATGATAAACCACAAGGATTAGTGGCGAATGTGTTGGATGAAGCGTACATGTTGAATATATTGCTTCGTATGATGCCACAAATTGTTTTTAAACAAACCAATACTTTATTTTTACAAATAGGTAACAAAGACAGAAAAGAAGTTAATATTTCTCCTGAAGAAGTGGAAGAAATGGTGAATGACATGTCTGATTACCATAATCTTGGTGTTTATGTTTTACCATTCGGTATTGAACCCAATCTTGTTGGAGATACTGTTTTACCTAAAATACAAGATTACTGTAACTACATAGAACATCAAATATTCGTAGGAATGTTCACACCAGAAGCAGTTTACTCTTCAAGCAGTAGTAATCGTTCCACCGCAGTAGTCCAACTTGACTCTGATAAATCAGGTAGAGTTTTAATCCAAGAATACATTCAAGAAAAATTATCAAGGTACATGGAATCATTATTCAAGATTATGTTGGATAAAGCAGGAATCAACGGTAATGTGTGGGTTAATTTCAATCCACGTGTTAATGATGGAATGTACATGGAAAATACTGATACAGACCCTGATGATGATACAATTGTTAATGAGAATGGCAATGTTTCAACTTCCAAACCAGGTGATGGTTTGAACTTAAACAATATATCCAATACTGAAAGAGGTGTTGCAAGTGAAAGTTCATGAAGTTCCTGGTTATGAGGAATTTTATGGTTTAATTGACAATCAATTGTCCGATGAGGATTTTAATCCGAATGTTAAAGATGATGAGATTAAAAAGATTGTTGTTTTGGCTTTAAGTTTATTGCAAGATTTCTATTTGGATGTGATGTATTATTCTGAACATGATATTCTCACTGAATCTTTTGAGAAAGAGCTTAATAAATTCAACACTGAATTGAAAGAGCAATTGTTAATATTGTTTAAAGATTACTCTGATAGTGTGGTTGCTGATTTTGATTTGATGTGGGAGATTCCAAGTGGTGTTGTTGATACTGGTTTGGAGTTGGAGAATGTTGTTGATAGTGCTGTTGATTCTGTAACTGATACTTTGTATGCGGATTTGAAAGATAAAGCTACTTTTTATCGTGATATGGCAATTACAACTGGAGTTTTTGTTTTACATTCCAATTTTCGTAGAGCAGTTAAAAAATTAACTAATGTTGTTGATTTTAATGCTCAATATCTTAATAAAAGGATTGATAGAAGTTATAACGAATTTGTTTATGGGCAAGAAGCATTATTCTATTGGATTTGTTCTGGTAAGAACACTTGTTCATGGTGTTATATGATTGAAGCTTCCAGTCCTTTACCATTATCAATGTTACCTGTGGATCATCCTAATGGTATGTGTAGGATAGAACCAGTGTTGCCTGATGTTTATAGTGATGAATATAATGAGATTAGGGGTTTGATATAACTTGACTGATAAAAAAATCATATTTAAAACTGGTGAAATCACTTATGATAAAGAATGGTATCTTAAAAATGGACTTGAAGTTAAACCTGTTGTTTATACTAGTCAGTTTTTAAAGGAAATTGCTGATTCTACTATGGGTTGTAGTTTGGAATTAACTCATGGAAATACCACTCAAGATGTAATAGGTCATGTTAACAATATTACTTTTTCTGATGATGGATTATTAGCAAATATTGTTACTAATGAGTCAGACAGTGGATTAGGTTATAGTCCAGAATTTGGTGCGGATTTCATTGATAAAGGTAATAAATACATTGCTACGAATGGGGAATTGTTAAAAACAATTCTAACAAAGCACCCACGAAGTAGAATACTTTACAATAGCACATCCACAGAACAAGGAGGAAGTTCAATGAGCGAAGATGTTGTGAAAATATTAGAAAAACAAATAGCTGATTTAAATAAGAAATTAGCTATTTCAGAAAATAAAAACAAAGCTAATGAAGAAAAATTAGCTAAATTTGATGAATTAGAATCACAAATTGATACTCTCACTCGTGAAAGAGATGAGTATAAAGTATCAGTTGATAAATTAACTCCAAATGCAGAAGCATACGAAAAAATAACTAATGCTCGTAAATCAGAGCTTTTAGATAAAGTATTCGGTGAAGATGATACTGCAAAAGAAAGATGGAGTAAATATTCACTTGAAGAAATCGAAGACTTGGCAAACTACCAATCCGAACAGCAACCCCCACAAGGTGTGGGAGCAGGTTCTGGAGAAGGTATTGGCGAAGGCAGTGGGGATGATAATGAACCAACTGCCGCAGAAAAAGCTATTGAATTTTATAAAAAAACCCATAATGGGGAAATGCCAAGTTTCTTAAAACAAGGAGGAGAATAATATGGGACTTATAGACGCAGGATACCCTGCAAGAGATTATGGAAACCACCGTCCAAGAATTGCTGTTAAACTTTACGAAGGAAATTTAAAATTCTTTGCAACTGGATTTGGTGAAAATGGAAGACCAAGCGGAAGATGGGATGTAACCGCACCAATGCACATAAATCAACTTGTAAAATTACATCCAGATAGTACACCAAAAGATATTATCGTACAACCCGCAGCTAATTCTACTGAAGCTATTGGTAAACTTGTTATCAACACTAAATTAGGTTTTGATGTTGGTTGGACTGATAACGATCAGAGTATTTTACCAAGAGCAGATAAGTCCTGGGGGGAATATGTACCTAGAGGGTCTACTTGTGAATTCTTTGGTGCTGCAATTGATGAATTGAAACTTGTTGAAGGCAATGCTAAAATTGTTCCAGGGAATTATTTGAAATCTACTGCTAATGAAGAATTTGATAAAGAAACTCAAGAAACTAATTGGATGGCTTTAGCAGGTGTGGCGGCATTGAAAGGCGGGTTTATTCCTACTTTGGCTTTCAAATAGAGAATTTATTGGAGGTTTATTATGTTAATTACTGAAGAAATTAATGAGTTATTACAACCTGAGAATATTGAGGTAGAAGTGTTTGAAAAGATGAATCCTGCTCTTTCAATGCTTGGGTTATTTGAGAAAAAAAATAATGAAGGTAAAGATACTTTTGCATTTGCAAGAGATGAATCTAATGCGGAAACCCAAATTTTAAATGGTATTCTCCATGAACCTGTGGAAATACAAGAAGCTTCACAATTACCTCAAGTGAAAATTACTGGTATTAATAAAAATGTTGGTAAAATGCACAGAATAGGTTTTGAAGCAGAATTTACTGAGGAAGCATTAAAAGACAATATCAATTATGATAAATTCCAAAAAACTATTCAGTATATGGGTTATGCTATGGGTAGGACTTTGAATCGTCATGCTTATCAAGTGCTTATTCAATCTGCTGCGGCTCCGACTATTTCTCTTGGAAATGGTGCTTGGGTTGATGGAAATGAAGAAATCGATAATGATTTCAAGAAAATTCAAAGGGCTTTTGAAGGACAAGATGGTTTTGATTATGAATTAACCAATACTTACACTTCTAAGAATGCTTATTGGGCTGCTGAAGATTATTATGATGCTACTCGTATTGGTGGGTTTAACCCAACTGATGTTAGGGGTGCTTCATTAGAGAAAATTAAAGAATTGGAAAGTGGTTTATTAGGTTTGGATATGAATTTAAAACCTGCTAAATGGTATTATAATATTTATCCTAATGATAATTTATTGTATGATTCTGTAGGTTCTTTTGTGCATATTAATCGTGTGGATAAATTGGATGAGATTCCAAGAAGTGTTAAAATTCAAATGTATACTGAGTATGGTTTTGCAGTTCTTGATCCATATGCGGTTACTTTCCAAGAAGGAATTTAAATTTTAAAAATTCCTTTTTTTTTAATATTAGGGGTGTTATGTTTATGACTAAGTTTAAAATTGATTTGCTTTTGGAGAAAGGTAAAATCAATGTTAAAGGTTTACTTAAAATTCTCCGTAAATCTGAAGATAGGTTTGAAGATATTGAGTCTGCTATTGGGGATGAAGAAACCTCTGAGAGTATCCTTGGTAGGATTAAGGTAGTTGAAGATATTGGGTCTGCTATTGGGGATGAAGAAACTCCTGAGAGTATCCTTGGTAGGATTAAAGCATTGGAAGATGCTAATAATGTAGGATAGAATTAAAGATTTCTTTTTTTTGGAGGTTGTTTAATTATGGGGAAAGAATCTCCAACTTTTTCAATGCAAGATTGTTATAAAGTTTTAAAGTATTTGCCGAATTCTCGTGTGGATAGGCAAGAACCATGTAATTTTAATAGTAAGTCTACTTTTGTTAATAGGCAGGTTTTGATTTTTCCAACTCTTCATTCTGATTTTAATGGTACTGATGAAGTGCAGGTTTATGTTAATTTTAATGGTGTTAGTGTAGATTTGTCTAATGTTGTTTTAACTTTTTCAACATTAACTAATGGAAATGGAAAGTTGCTCTCATTAACTCCAAGTAATTCTGATATTGATGTGGATAATGAAACGATTCTTTCATTTAAGTTAGATACTAATGCTACTGCATATGACAAATCAAGGAAATTAACTGGAATACAATCAATCGTATTAGACATGGGGCAAATTGTGTCTGATGTTGAAATATTCAATATCGTGTTAAGAAGTGTTGATTACACTTACACTCTTTCAGATATTACAAATGCTTGTGAGAATGGGGAGAATTATGTTCTTCGCAGATTAAACAACATGAGTAATGAAAAAGAAGAAAAAAGAGAAGTCCCAGAATTATTAAAACAATACATTTACATGGCGGCAGGGGCTTATGCTTGGCTCACTCGTTGGGAATACGAAGCAAAACCAATGAAAGAACCAAAATCAGAGTCCAATAACTATGCAGATAGATTATTCACACAAGTAGATGATGCAATTACAAAATACTTATCTAATATTGAGAATAATCGTAATGAAGAATATATCCGAATGGATTTATTCGCAGTAAGCAAATTAAAGTGGTGAAACACAATCATGTCAGAACAATTATCCAGAATTTCCACTGTTTTTGAAGAAATCGGAGTAGCAATAACTAATGCTGAAATCAATAATGAAAAAGCATTTGAAGACATACCAGTGTTTTGGGATATGGTGGAAGTTTCTGCAAACACAATGCCCCCAACATGTATCGTATTCACCGCAAAATCATGGAAAGAAGACAATACACATTGTTTACTTGAAAGACAATTAGACATTGCAATAATCCACAATACTGATTATGCAAGGGAAATATCATTACGATTATCAAAATACAGTGAAGATTTGAAACAGATAATTGACAATTTAATTAGTACATCCAATTTGGACTTAACTTTCATTGGAGGGTCACCTATTGGGTATTTAACGAACAATCGTAAAGATACTGAGTCATATAAAGGTACTAAAACTTTATTCAGTTCAATTATTGTGTTGAGTTATTTAGTGAGGTATTAATGATGAAATTTCAATGGAAAGGAACTTCAGGGATTAAAGATTTAGATTTAGTTCTTGCAGGAGTTAAACCCGCAGGATACGAATTAAAAACTAATGATGTAATAGAAGTTCCAGATGATAATATAAGATTAATCAAAAGAATTAGGTTGAATGCGAATTACGAAGAATACATTGAACCTAAAAAACCAACTGGGAAAAAAGAAAATAAAAATAAAGGAGGCAAATAATGGCTGCAATTGCACCTAATGCTTCATGGCATTATGTCATGGGGGCAATTAGAGGGAATAGTTTAACATCTGATAAATATGCAAGACCTATAGTAGGTATTAGGCAAACAAGTTTTGAAGATGGTAATGAAATTAACACTGAAACTGATGAGGGACATACTGGTATTTCTAATCTTGACCAAGGTTCTTATAGGACTAAGGCAGAATCTTCCCCGTCATGGGAAGATAAGTTTAGGTATGGTGAATTTTTAGAGGATACTTTTTATTTATTGCTTGGGAATTACACTAACGTTCCTCATGAAGCAGATGGGTCTGCTGTTGATGGGGTATTCGATTATAATTTTGCATTACCTCCAAATAACACTTCTGACTTACCAACTGCAACAATCTATAATGGTTTTGCTAAAACTGAAAATGATGGTAGAGTATTTAATAATGCTTTGTTAAATGAATTGGAAATCAATTTCAGTGCAGATGATGCTCCAACTATCAAACCAACTTTTGTTTCAGATTATAACAATATTAACTTGATAAATCCAACTCGTACTTTTGCAACTAACAGTTATTTTGCAAAAGCAGTCCATACTCAAGTGTATGTAGGGGCTATTGGGGCAACTGCTGAACAAATGTTACAAACACCTATTGACTGTTTCACAGAAGCAAGTTTAACTATTAATCATAATGCTGAAAGTCAATCTTGTCATGCAGATGAATTTGGTAAAAATACTAAAATCATGGGTGCAAGAGAAACCGAAGGGTCAATTACTATGCCTTGGGTTGATGGTACTAAATACTTTGAAACAGAGTATGAAGCATTTAACAAATACGGTCATTCTGTTAGTGAAGAAATTACTCATAAACAAGTATGGTTCAGATGTTTTGGAGGGGATATTCCTAAAATCGAAACAAGTGGAGAAAATACTACTTATACTCCAACTGGTGTTCCATTTGAAACTCTTATTAAATGTCCTGCATGTGAAATCACAAAAGTTGGTTCTCCAAAATCTGGTGATGAAGCAAAAGATTTGACTATGGAGTTCAAAGTGTTAGAGAAACCAGACCAATCTTACATTACTGTTGATATGACTACTTTCTTGCAAGATTTGCATATTGATGATGTGGGGACTACATTGTCTTCATTAAGACCTAATGTTTCACCATTCCCAACTAGTTAATAAAAAGGGAATGGATTTTTTTTAATATTTTTTTTTTAAGGAGGGAAGTTAAAAATGGATAAAAAAAAATTTACAGATATTACAATTGAATTATGTGATAAAAAATTACCTTTTAAAAGGGTTACTAATGAAACTTTAACTAAGTTCACTGAAAAAGCGGAAAAAGAGTATGAAGATACTGTTAAATCATTTGTTGATGAAGTAGAATTACTTGATGATAAAAGACAAGGTCTTGAAAAAAGAATTGCTTTGAAAGAAAAGCAAGTAAAGCTTATTGAGAATAAATCTGAACCGACTGATGATGAATTGGATAAATCTTTTGTTTTGATTGAAGATATTGAAAAGTTGGAAGATGAGTTAGATATTGTTAAAACTGGTTTAATGGATTTAAGTGAGAAAAATCCAACAAAAGAATATTCTAAAAAGGTTGATGACTTGTTAGCTGAAAAAGTGGAAACTTTACTTGAAGGTATTACTGCAAAAGAGTTTTTAACTAATTCCACACCAGTAGACACTATTAAAGCTCGTAATTTAGAGAAATATTATCAGTTATGTATTGTAGGTGAAAGAGAATCTAAAATCATTCAGGAAATGAAAGATGATGTTTCTGACTTTCTACAATCACAAAAAGAATTTAGAGGATAACAATCAAGAAAATAATACTTTATCACCATATAAGTCATCACCGACTTGGGTGATAGAGTCTTTTTTTATAGAAATTTATTCATTATTAGCTCATAGAGTTAAAGGTTTAGGTTGGAGTTTAAAGGAATTTTGGCAATGTGATACTTGGACTACTTCAAAATTATACTGTATGGAATTAGATTTGATTGATGAAGAAGAAAAAGAATTAAAAAAGAGTAAAAAAGACCCAACAGTTAATAATAATGAAGAAGTAGAAGAAGTGTACTCACAAATGTTTGGAGAGGATTCAGAATGATTAGATATGAAGTAACAGAAGATATTTCAACACATTTTGAAAAATTAAACACTGAATTTGAAAAAAGCATAAAATATACATTAAAAGAACTCATGCTCCAAGCTACTGGAACATTCGGTGATGAAACCTCCCCAATCGCAAACAAAATAGGAAGATACAATCACTGGTTGTATAAATCAGGACAAGAAACAGAAAGATGGACTTATGAACAAGACAATCAAATTCATTCTGTTTCTGCAAACTATTCAGGTTTAAGAGGACAAGCAATAGACCCTGATTTCGCACCATGGTACGAATTTTCAAAAGAATGGAAACAATATGATAGAAACCAATCAATTATTCATTATTATTTCCCAGATAAAAGAGATTTGACTTTGGATAGGGATTATGCTGTTTTTCAAGAAACTGGTGCAGATACTGAAGCAGAATCTAAGTATGCGAAACATCAAGGTGCAATAAGAGAAGGATTACACCAAGCTGGTGAAAAAGCAATTCCTTATACTTTAAAATCTGAAGTTACAAGAATGCTTACAAGAGCATTAAAGTAGAATATTAGTATATCATTTTAGGAATGGTGCAATCCCATTCTCTACTTATTTTTAGGCACATTTTTACCTCTGAAATATCATGGTAAGATGCTATTTTACTAAAAAAGAATACTATTTTATTTTTTAGGGCTTCCTCCAGAAACTTATAAAAATTTACCATTACTTTTTGGGGGTAGTGCCTAAAAAAAAATATCATTTTATATTTTTATCATTTTTTTCATTTGGTGGTGAAATTAAACTACTATTTTTTTTTATATTAAATCGGACTGGTAGGTGAATGAATCCTACCATCACCAAATGTATTTTTTTTAAACAATTATTATAAAGGGGAGTTTTAGGGGAAAATGACATACGAAGCAGGTTCAGTAACTGCAAAAGTAATATTGGATACTTCACAATTTAATGAAGCGATTAAAACATTAAAAGAAGAAGCAAGTAGTTTGAAAACTGCATTCACTAATGTTAAAGGAGAAAGTCCACTCACTAAACAAGTGGCACAATTAAAAAAGGATATTGCTTCTCTAAAACAAACTAATGAAGATTATC
>CAYFRZ010000033.1:0-3273 GCA_964345675.1 uncultured Methanobrevibacter sp. | reverse complement strand
AATACAAAATTTAAAAACCGTATTAAAAGAATTAGCGGACATTCCAATTATAAAAAATAATGTTAAAGAATATTTAAAAGTTTGGTCAGAAGCAGGGGCTACTGTTAAAAGAACAAGTAATGAGATAAAATCCTCTTTAAATAAAACATTTGAAATAAACACATTAGATAGGGTTCAATCAAGGTTTAACCAATTTTTAACTGGTTTCAATAAACTTACTGGAGAAGTTATTAAAACTACTAATGTATTGCATGGGTTTAATTTCGCATTACTTGAAGGGATAAATAAAGAAACTATCTTTTATCAGAGAACTGTACAATTAGCTTCAGCAATGCACAGATTAAATGTTCAAGGTGCAAAAGATTGGAATTTTGATAAAAAGTTAGGTAAATGGGTTCAATCATCTTCAACTTTATGGCAAGGTGGAAGTCAATTTAATTATTCGTCTTATATTTCATCAATAAATAAGATTAATCAAGCATTGAACAAACAAAAACAAATCCAATCATCCATTAAAGCACAACAATTAAATCAATACTGGGCAAAATTAGGGTCTGCACAAACAAAATATTGGAATCAAATCAGACAAGGAACTGTAAACTTAAACACTTACAAATCCAAAATGAACCAAATTAACAGTTTACTCACCCAACAAACACGAAAAACAGTGCAATTAGCTTCAGCTCAACACAGATTATATCAAAAATACCATACTACAAATCTCAACACTTACAAAGCAAACCTAACCGACATAACAAATAAACTTAAACAACAAGAAGCACAATTAACCAAAACTGGAACAGCAGCAAGAAACAGTGGAAGGGGTATAACTTCATTTAACAATGGTGTTGTTCAAACTGCTCATAGTGGTAGGATATTATCTAACACATTATATCAAATTCGTGGTGCTTTACTCTCATTAAAAATGATTTTCACCGCAATGGGAGGAATGGCATTATGGGGCTTCGCAACACAAATAGCAGAAGGTGTGAAAAACACATTAACTGCTAAAAACGAAATGGAAGCACAATTAAAACAAAACAAAAATGTCGGAAAAGGTGGAATAGAATACTTTAACAAAGGACTTGACGACCTTGCTAAAAACTACAAAAAAGTTAATAAATACATGGTCGGGGAAACTGCTTCATCAGTAGGTTTAGAATTTGACTTAACTGCCAAACAAATGAAAGAAGCATTACCAATCATCACAATGGTACAATCCGAATATGTGAGAGCAGGAAGAAAAGAAGAAGAAGCAGCATTAGCAATCAAAGATATTCTTCAAGGAGAATTTCAAAGATTAAGCAGAGAAACTGGTGTTGGAAAAGAAGAATTAATTGCTTATGGTTGGAATGGTAAAAAAGAAGACATTGAAAGTTTACTCGCTGCTTTGAAAAAAGCAGCACTTGACAGACACTGGGATGTATTCGCCAAAAAAGCAACTTCACTTAACGATGTATTAACAATCACTCGGTCAAGATTTAGTGAAACTGGTGCGGACATATTAAATTCTACAGCTCCACTTATTGTGGAAGGGTTTAATATTCTTATTGATTCTATTAGTCGTGTGCAAGATGCTTTTAATGGTTTGACTCCTTTTTTACAGAACCTTACATTGTATGGTGGGGTTACTGGTTTATTTGGTGGGCTTTTAACTGCTTTACCTATGGTTGTTAAAGGAATGGGTTTGGCAGATATTGCTACTATTGGTTGGGGCAAATCTATTTTAACTGCTGCTCTTAATCTTAATAAATTTGAAGTTGCACAATATGGTCTTAAGAAATCTATTGCTGCAGTGATTACTGGTACAAAAGCAAGTGAAATTTCAACTATGAGGTCAAGTAAAGCAATACTTGGTAGAATATTAGGTTTGGAAGCAGTAACCTTGAAAGAAAAAGGTTGGCTTGGTGCTATGGTGAAAAACAAAGCATCACTGAAAGAAGGAATTAAATTATCAGGAAATTCTTCTGCTTACACTATGACAAGAGCGCAGAAATTAGCTTACCTTACAAATAATATGGATTTAAACACTGCAGCAGGATTAAAAAATGGTGAAGCAATTAGAAAAGTAGCAACTTCATGGAAAGTATTAAAATTTGCAATATTGGGTGTTGTAAGTATTGGAGTAATCGCATGGTTTACCAGTGTTTCTACTCAAGCAGACCTTGTTAAAAAAAGAATTGAAGCATTCAACGAAATGGTTGAAACTGGTAACGAAAAAGTATCTGATGCTCAAAAAACAGTAAACGATTACACTTCAGCATTAAGCAAACTTAAAGAAGGAACTGATGAATACAAAAGAACAAGTGCCAATTTAGAAATCGCAAAAGCAAACCAAAAAGACATTGAATATGCTAATAAACTTGTTAAAATCTACGATAAACAAAATAAATCTCGTGAAAAAGCAATAAAATTAGACACTCAAAAATTAAGAAAAATCAACTACTTAACAGCAGGCAATGATTATTCCAGTGCAACTGAAAAAGCAAGTGGTTGGACTGAAAAAATAAACCACGCACAATACGAAATCACAAACTCCTACAACAAACAATACGAATGGTTAGCCGCTTCATCAAAACACATTACAGAAAATGTTAAAAACATGAAAGAAGCAGGAGCTACACAAAAACAATTAAACAATTATATTGCAGAATACTCCATGGTTTCCGAAGAAGCAGGAGAACATTTAAAAAAATTCTATCAAGGGGATATGAATGCTCTCGGTTACTATGCTTGGGATAGATTAAGATTATTATGGATTGACATATGGAACAATAAACATTTTGTTAATTTCTGGAACAGTGTTAAAAAAGCATGGAAAGATTTACAACCTACATTATCCCAAATCACAAAATTACTTGAGCAGATAAGTAATGCTTTTTTAGATGTTGGTGCTGCATTTTTATCTTCTAAACCTGGTCAAATGATTGCTTTGATTGGAGGGATTGGGACTGCAGTAGGTGTTGTTGCATTGAAAATTGGTAAATGGGTAACTGGTAGTAAATCCACTTTGGATGTATTGAAAAAATTAGGTAGTTCTTTAAAAGATAGGATTAAAGATTGGAGAAATCTTGGGAACGAAGCAGAAAAAGCTAACAAAAAACAATCTCCATCACCAACAATCACTACTGGAGGAGTTATTGGTAAAGCTCCAACTACTCGTGGGGAATGGTGGCAAAACACAAAAGGGCAAATTTATAATGATGCTACTAAATATGCTCGAGCTATAGTGGGTATTCTTGCAGGCATGGTATTAATTACCGAAGCATTACT
>CAYFRZ010000032.1:6879-16316 GCA_964345675.1 uncultured Methanobrevibacter sp. | reverse complement strand
AATTTCTTGATTTATCTGTTTAAAAAGATGATTCATAATTTTAATTAGTGATGATTCATTATTCAATTAATTCTTTAATTATTTTTATCCGCATTAAAAACGTCTTTTTCTGTTATTTAAGTAACATATTTATAGAATCTAAACAAATATACTATTGTGATTGAAATGTATGGAATAATGATTAACTGGTTATATGTAATACTTTTATTTATTTTAGGATTCATCACATATAGGAGACAGTCCTTAGATTTATTTGGTTCGGCGGTAATGATTATTATGGGTGTTGTGATTATTTTCTCAGCTGGGGCCAACTGGTTATTGTTAATTGTTTTATTCCTTATTTTATCTTTAAGCGCTACTAAATTTTCTAAAAAATATAAATTATCTTTAGGGGAATTTGAAGGTAGAAGAACTTCTAAAAATGTTATTTCTAATGGTGTTGTGGCTTGTTTTATGGCGGCATTTGGTGGATATTATTCGCCATTTGTCGGAGGTTTCATTGGATCAATTGCAACTGCAACAGCAGATACTTTAGCTTCCGAAATTGGAGTTTTAGATGCTCATCCTCGTTTAATAACAACTCTTCAAAAAGTCGATCCCGGTACTAATGGTGCTGTTTCAATTTTAGGTACTGTTTCCGGTATTGTTGGTGCTGCGGTTATTGGTATTGCAGCATATTTTCTTGGAATAATGCCAAATCCACTCATGGCGGTTTTAGTTTCAATTATATCTGGTACTATAGGTTGTTTTGCTGACAGTATTTTGGGCGCTCTGTTTGAAAATCAGGGTTGGCTTACTAATGAACATGTTAATTTACTTGCAACAATATTCGGAGCTCTTGTTGGAATATTATTGCTTTAATTTTTTTTACACTTTTTAACTCTTTTTAAATAAATTATTTAACTTATTAAAAATAGAAATTATATTAATATAATTTATTAGGTGATATTAATGAAAGGACTTATTTTAATCATGGATGGTATGGGTGACCGCCCTATTAAAGAATTAGGTAATAAAACTCCTTTAGAGGCAGCTAATACTCCAAATATGGATAAGATGGCTGAGGAGGGTATTACTGGTATTATGGATTCAATTGCTCCAGGGATTATCCCTGGAAGTGATACAGCACACCTTTCTATCTTGGGTTACAATCCATATGAAGTATATACTGGGAGAGGCCCATTTGAAGCAAATGGTGTCGGAGTGGACGTTCTTCCAGGGGATATTGCATTCAGATGTAACTTTTCAACTGCAAATGATGATTTAATTGTAACTGATAGACGTGCGGGTAGAATCAAAGAGGGTAATGATGAAATTGTTGAAGAATTAAACAGAATGGTTTTAGAAGATTATCCCGATATTAAAATAATTTTTAAAGAATCAACAGGGCATAGGGCAGTTTTAGTTTTAAGGGGAGAAGGACTCTCTGGTGAAGTAAGTGATGCGGATCCTAAAATAGAAGGTAATAAACCTCAAGAAGTTAAAGCATTGGATGATACTCCAGAAGCTAAAAAAACTGCAGATATTTTGAACAAATTAGTAATTAAAACTTATGAAATGGTTAAAGACCATCCAGTTAACTTGAAAAGAATAGAAGAAGGAAAATCTCCAGCAAATATTGTTATTCCTCGTGGTGCAGGTGAAGTTCCGGTTGTCGAATCATTAAATGAAAAATATGAAATAAACTCAGCATGTATTGCAGAAACTGGTCTTATTATGGGTATCGGAAGATTTGCCGGAATGGATATTGTCGAAATGGAAGATGTAACTGGTGGAATTGATACTAACTTAGAAAATATTCGTGATACAATTGTGGATCAAGTTAAAAACTCAGAACATGACTTCTTTTTAGTAAACATTGATGGTGCTGATGAAGCGGGGCATGATGGTCAAACTAAAGAGAAAAAAGAATTCATAGAAAAAGTTGATAGGGTTGTTATGAGTGAAGTGATGAAGCTTGAAAATGTATATATTTACTTAACTGCTGATCATTCAACTCCAATTTCTGTAATGAATCACTCTGGAGATCCAGTACCTGTAATTATTAGGGGTCCTGAAGTAAGAGTGGATGATGTTAATGAATTTTCTGAAAGGGCATGTGCTAAAGGAGGACTTAATAGGGTCCGTGGATCAGATGTAATGAATATTATGATGGATTTAATGAATAATGCTCATAAATTTGGTGCATAGGTGATGATGATGGCTAAAAAGCTATTTGGGACCTCTGGAATTAGGGGTAAAATTGGCTCTGAAATAACATGTGAACTCGCATTAAATGTAGGTAAATCATTAGCTTACCATTTAAATAATTCTGGTACTGTGGTTTTAGGTTATGATACCAGATCAACAAATGTAATGTTGGATCAAGCAATTTGCGCTGGCTTACTTGAAAGTGGTGTTGATGTTGTAAAAATTGGTATGGTTCCAACTCCATTGGTTGGATATGCTACTGAAAAACTCAATGCTGATGCAGGGATTATGTTGACTGCATCCCATAATCCTTCACCGTATAATGGAATTAAATTATGGAATAATAATGGAATGGCATATACTTCCAAACAAGAAGCGAAAATTGAAGAAATCTATGCAAATAAAGATTATATTTCTGAAACTTGGGATAAAGTGGGTACATTAAGTATCGATGAAGAAATCAAAGGTAAATATATTGATGACTTGGTTGATATGGTTGATATTAAAGAAGGGTTGAAAGTAGTAATTGATTGTGCATCAGGTGCAGGAAGTGAAATATCACCTTTAGTATTTAGAAAAGCAGGATGTGATGTTACAACTCTTAATTCACAACCAGATGGATTTTTCCCTGGAAGAAATCCGGAACCTAATGAAGAAAACTTACAAACTTTAATGAAAACTGTTGTGGCTATTGGCGCTGATTTAGGGATTGCTCATGATGGTGATGCAGATAGGATGATTACAGTTGATGAAAAGGGTAATGTTTCACCATTTGACTCACTTTTAGCATTAATTTCAAAAGAATTTGATGGGGATATTGTAACAACTGTTGATGCAGGGCTGTGTATGGATGAATCTGTAAAAGGTAATGTAATAAGAACTCCTGTTGGTGATGTAAATGTTGCTGAAGCAATAATTGAAAATGATGCAAGTTTTGGTGGTGAACCTTCTGGAACTTGGTTACATCCGGACTTCTGCATGTGTCCAGATGGAATTCTTTCAGGTTTGAGAATGGCAGAAATTGTTTCAAGAGATGGTAAATTATCTGATCTTCTAAATGCAATTCCGTCTTATCCTAATATTCGTGAGAAGATAACTTGTTCTAAAGAATCTAAAATTAAAGTAATGGAAAATATGGAAACATTACTTACTGACTCATTTGATGATATTGTTGATGTAAATTCCCTTGATGGTGTTAGGTTAACATTTGAAGATGGTAGTTGGGTACTCGTTAGACCTTCTGGAACTGAAGATTATATTAGAATAACTTTAGAATCAAGAAGTGAGAAAAGGGCTGAAAAAATTAGGGATACTTGTGCAAGAATAATTAATGAAAATTTATGAAGATATTTTTATCTTCAAACTTCATTTAAAGTACATTTTGAAATAATTTCTAAAAATAGGCTAATTTTAAAATAAAAAAGTTTTAAGAAGAAGAAATTTATTCTTCTTCTGCGATAAATGCATCAATACCTAATGCTGCACATTCTGGGCAAACCCAGTCATCTGGCATATCTGCAGGGGTTGCACCAGCAGGTATGTTGTAAGCAGGGTCTCCTTTTTCTGAATCAAATCGGTATTCACAGTGTAAACAAACATATATTGTCATTTTTCAATCTCCTTTTTTATTTTATGCAATTAGCATAGCTAATATAGTTTGACTTTATGGGAACTATTATTTAAAATTAATTATTTAATTAGCAAAATTAATTAATAAGGAACAAGTTAACTATATATCATTAATATAAACTTTTAAGGGGTTAATAAAAGTGAAAGCAATTATTTTATGTGCTGGTGAAGGGTCTAGAATGAGGCCATTAACACTTACCAAGCCTAAAACTATGTTGCCTGTTATGGGAAAACCAATTATGCAATATAACATAGAATCATTAAGGAAGAATGGCATTAAGGATATTTTACTTATTGTTCGTTATAAAGAAGAGATGGTTAGAAATTACTTTGGCGATGGTAGTGAATTTGGAGTTAATATATCTTATCAAAGACAAAAAGACTTCTTAGGCACGGCTGATGCAATTTCTTATGGAAAAGATTTCATTGAAGATAGTTTAATTGTCTTAAATGGGGATATTATTTTAGATAATGAAATTATCAGTGATTTTATTAATAAATATAATGAATTAAAACCTGACACTTTAATGCTTTTAACTGAAGTGGAAAATCCTTCTGCATTTGGTGTTGTTGAAATTGAAGAAGGTTATATTAAAAGTATCGTTGAAAAGCCTAAAAAAGAAGAAGCTCCAAGTAATTTGGTCAATGCGGGAATTTATATTTTTAATAAAGATATTTTTGATAAAATTGATAAAACTGAAATTTCCCAAAGGGGAGAATATGAAATTACCGATTCATTAACCATGCAAATTGAAGGTGGATTAAATGTAATGGGCCATAAAACTGATAAAGATTGGATTGATGTTGGCCGTCCATGGGAATTAATTGAAGTTAATGAAGAATTAATTGGCAATCTTAAAACTGAAATCAAAGGTAAGGTTGAAGATGGAGCTCATATTCATGGTGAAGTCTTTTTAGATGAAGGAAGTATAATTAGGGCTGGTGTTTATATTGTAGGTAATGTATATATTGGCAAAAATTGTGATATAGGTCCTAATTCTTATATTCGCGGTAATTCTTTCTTTGGTGATAATGTTCATGTTGGCAATGCTGTTGAAATTAAAAATTCAATTATTATGGAAAATACCAATGTTAGTCATTTAAGTTATGTTGGGGATTCTGTAATTGGTTCTAATTGTAATATTGCAGCAGGAACTAACATTGCAAACTTACGTTTTGACAATAAATCAGTTAAAACAAAAATTAAAGATCAAATGATTGATAGTGGAAGACGTAAATTAGGATCCATTATTGGTGATTCTGTAAAAACAGGTATTAATTCTAGTTTCTCTCCAGGTGTAAAAGTGGGTCATAATTCCACTATTGGTTCTGGAGTGTTATTATATGATGATGTACCTTCTGATACAAGAGTATTGGTAAAACAAGATTACATTATTCAAGATAAAAATGTAAAAAAATAATTAGGTGATATTATGGAAAATATTGAAGACTCTATTGTAATATGCCCTGGTGCACAAGTATTTGGTGATGTTGAATTAAATGAAAATGTATCTATATGGCATGGTGCTATATTGAGGGGAGATACTGATTCAATTACTATTGGAAAAAATTCTAATGTCCAAGATAATTGTGTTATTCACTGTACTAAAGGATTTCCAGTTGAAATAGGTGCTAATGTATCTGTCGGTCATGGTGCTGTTGTGCACGGTTGTAAAATTGATGATAATGTATTGATTGGAATGAATGCAACTGTTTTAGATGGGGCTCACATTTCTAAAAATTCTATTGTTGGAGCTGGTGCAGTTGTAGGTGAAGGCAAAGATTTCCCTGAAAATAGTTTAATTTTAGGCATTCCTGCTAAAGCTGTTAAACAATTGTCTCCTGAACAGGTGGAATTGATTCAAAATAATGCAGATAATTATGTAAAACTTTCTAAACAATATAAGGAAGATTAGGATGGAAGTAAGGAAAATTGTAGATGAAATGGATTCTTATGTTCCGGGTAAATCTCAAGATGAAATTGCTCAAGACTTTAACTTAAATAAAGAGGATATTATTAAATTAGGATCCAATGAAAATCCATGGGGTCCTTCTCCAAAAGCCATTGAAGCTATTAAACAAGAGATTGGTTCGATAAATAGATATCCCGAATCACAATTAGGTGAATTGGTTTCAGAGATTGCAAAATATTCTGATGTTGATGACTCCCAAGTAATTGTTGGTGGGGATGGTGCTGATGAAATCATTGATGTTTTAGCAAAAACGTTCATTGATGCTGGAGATGAATTCATAGTCCCATTACCATCTTACATGTATTATGAATACTTATTAAAACAATATGGTGCGAATCCGGTTTATGCAAGATGGGATGTTGAAAATAATGAGTTGGATGTTGATTCAATTTATGATGCAATAACTGATAAAACTAAAATGATTTTCTTGTGCAGTCCTAATAATCCTAATGGTACTTTGATCAATCAAGAAGTATTCATTGATATTGCTTCTAAAAATCCTGAAATATTGATAGTTATTGATGAAGCTTACTTCGAGTATTCAGAAGTCACTAATAAGGATTTAATCAATAAATTTAATAATATTTTTATCATTCGTACATTTTCGAAAGTTTTAGGCCTTGCAGGAATGAGGGTTGGTTATGGGCTTTCATGCTCCGAAATTATTGAATATATGCACAGAATAAAACCAGTATTTTCTACAACAAGATTATCTTTCATTGCAGCATTAAATACTCTTAAGGACACGGAGTATATTGAAAATTCAATTAAAATGGGTATTGAGTCAAGACAATACTTATATGATGAAATTTCAAAAATAGATGGACTTTTCGTATTTCCATCTAAATCTAATTTCATGCTAATTAATGTCCAAAAAACAGGTTTCACTGCTACAGAATTGGCATTGGAACTGATGAAAAAAGGCATAATTGTAAGAGATTGCACTTCATTCAAAGGGTTGGATGAATATTGGATTAGAATTAGTATCTGTACTCTTGAAGAAGATAAAAAGTTCATTGAAATTCTAAAAGAGGTTCTAGGATAATGTATATAGGTGGAACTGTTATTTCATCTGTTGAATTTCATGGAAATATGTCATTAGTTATTTTCATGTCTAAATGTCCTCTAACTTGTAGATATTGTCATAATGTGGAACTTTTAGAAGATAATACTGAATGGTCTTTAGATAAAGTAAAACAAGAAATTGACTATGCTGCCGATTTTTTAGATGCAGTTGTAATTTCTGGCGGGGAACCATTGGTACAAGTAGATGATGTAATAGAAATATTGAAATATGTTCGTAAAATCGGATTAAAAACTAAACTGGATACTAGTGGTATTTATCCAGATAATCTTAAAAAAATATTGGATTTAAATTTACTTGATTATGTTTCCCTTGATGTTAAAACAACATTCTCAAAATATAAGAAAATTACAGGAACCAATGTTGGGTTTCAAGTTAAAAAATCAATGAATTTAATTAATGATGCTGGTGTTCACTTAGAAGCAAGAACAACTTATGTTCCAACATTGCATACAAAAAAGGACATTATGAATTTGGTGGATGAAATTGAAGCGGATATTTACACTATCCAACAATTTAGAAATAAAAATGTTTTGGACCCAGCTTTAGAAAAAGTTGAAGTTCCAAATCCACATGATTTGAAAAAATTAGCTCAAGAAATCAAACCATATTTTGATGGAATTGTTAAAGTTAAATCTGGAGAATTTGGAGAAGAAGTAATCTAATTGAGGAAATATTATGCCTATTTTGTCATTTTCAAGTAATGATATTGATGTTATCACTGGTAAAAAAACCAGAACAATTCGTAAAGCCTGGAAAACTCCACTTAAAGTTGGAGATAGACTTTATTGTTATTGGAACTTAGTATCAAAAGAAAAAATGAAAATTTTTGAAGCTTTTGTTACAAAGATTGAAGATATTCCTTTTGATGAACTTGAAGGGAATGATGAATTGGCTCGCCAGGAAGGATTTAAAGATTCTAATGACATGTTAAAAGAATTTAAAAAGATGTATGGTGGAAGAATTGGTCCTTCTGAAAAATTCCAAATAATCTATTTTGAAAAAATTCACATTGATGATTGGAAGGGTGATAAAATTGATGAAAAAGCAATGATTTCTAAAAGAGCAGATATTTTATTTGACAGTGGTAAATTTGATAAGTCTACTATGTGTTATGATGCTGCTTTAAGGTTGGATCCACATGATGTTTATTTATTAAATAAACAAGGGGATAATTTGTCAAGGTTGGGTAGGTTCATTGATGCTATTGCCTGTTATGATAAAGCATTGATGATTGAACCAGACAATGTTTATATTTTAAATAATAAGGCCATTGCACTTTTAAACTCTGGAAATATTAATGAAGCATTAAAAGTAAGTAATATTGCTTATAATTATCGTCCAAGTAGTCCGATTGTCCTTTATTGGAGAGGTTTTATTTTGGAAATGCTTGGGAGATATGATGATGCTCTTAAAGTCTATGATAAACTTATAGTTATTGATGGGGATAATCCTGAAGTATGGAATTCCCGTGGAAATTTATTGACTGATATGGGGATGTTGGAAGAAGCTATAGAATCCTTTGATAAAGCAGTGGAAGTTTGTCTGGATGATTCTGAAATGGATGCTGCTGCTATTAATCGGATGGGAAATGCTTATATTGACTTGGGAAAACTTGATGAAGCTTTAGATTGTTTTAATAAAGCTATTTCTTTAGAAAAAAATAATATTGATTTTTTACTTAATAAAGGGGTGGTTTTAATGGAACTTGGTAAGTTTGAAGAAGCTATTGATAGTTTTAATAGAGTATTACTTAGAAGTCCGGATAATGAGGATGCATTTTTCTTAAAAGAAGAATGTTTGGAGTATTTGTAGTCTTTAACTTTATTTTTTTTTAAATTTCATTGACTAACAACAGTTAGTTTTATATTATTTAACTAACAATTGTTAGTCATGGAAGAAAAAAGTACTAAGGAAAAAATATTTGATGTGTCTTTGGAATTATTTTCACAAAAAGGGTTTAATAATATTTCAGTAAGGCAAATAGCTCATGAGGTTGGAATAAAAGAAAGTTCAATTTATAATCATTATTCTTCGAAACAAGCTATCATGGATGATATATTGGGCACTTTTGTTGATTATTTTGATGATAATAATGAAATGGAAGATCCTAAGATGCAAGTATTGCTTGAATCTGATCCTATATTATTTTATCAAAAGGGTTCTAAAATCTTTAGAGAACAATTGAGAAATGAAAAAATAATGAAAATTTTCAGATTTTTGTTTATTCAAATGTATCAGGATGAAAAAATAGCTGAATTTTTCCATAATCATATTTTAGACAAACCTTTGGAATTTTGGACTTCTATTTTTGTCAAATTTATTGAAATGGGTATTGTCCGCAAGGATTGTAATCCTGTAATGTTGGCTAGGGAATATTATGCTTATCCAATATTTTTATTAATGGAGATTTTCATTGAAAATAATTCTTTTCCTGATGATGAATTGGATAAATTATTTGATGAAGCAGAAAGGCATGTTGAATTTATTTTTGAAGCTGTGAAAATCTAATGGATGACTTAATGGATGGTATCAAATCAATGATTATTTTTACTATGTTA
>CAYFRZ010000032.1:0-6779 GCA_964345675.1 uncultured Methanobrevibacter sp. | reverse complement strand
TCTAATGGATGACTTAATGGATGGTATCAAATCAATGATTATTTTTACTATGTTAGTTTTACTATAAATTATGAATTATATTATTTGAAGAGTGAATTAATGGAAACTAATTTTAATATTCAGGATTATTTGGCTGTTGGTGTTGAAAATATTGTAAAAGACGCAATTAAAACTTCTTTAAGAAATCCAAAAGAAAGTTTATTTTTATTTAAATTTTCAAAACATGCGAAAAATGCCACTAAAGTTAGGCAAGAATATGATAAAAATGGACATAATATGCCTGTTTTTTTAATTGCAAGTATAACAAGTAGTTGTAATCTTCATTGTACTGGCTGTTACTCTCGAGCTAATGAAGCATGTAGTGATGATGACCCGATAAATCAGCTTTCCAGTGAAGAATGGGAAAATATTTTTAAACAAGCAAAAGAAATTGGAATAAGTTTCATTGTTCTTGCAGGTGGAGAACCGCTAATTAGGCATGATGTTATACAAAAAGCAAGTAATCACCCAGAAATATTATTTCCAATTTTTACAAATGGTACCATGTTAAATGATGAATATTTACAATTATTTGATAAACATAGAAATCTTGTTCCAATTTTATCAATCGAGGGTAATGAAAAAATAACTGATTCTAGAAGAGGGACTGGAGTGTATAATAAATTAGTTGAATCTATGGGACAAATGAAAAATAACGGCATAATATTTGGTGCATCACTTACGTTTACAAAAGAAAATTTTCATTCACTACTTTCGAAGGAGTTCATTGATAAATTACATGATTTTGGATGTAAAGTATTATTTTTCATCGAATATGTTCCAATTAATGAAAAAACAAGAAAATTAGCTCCAAGTAATCGGGAAAGGGAAATATTGCTGAAAAATATAGATCAACTACGTGAAAATTATAATGACATGTTATTCATGTCATTTCCAGGGGATGAAAAAACATCTGGAGGTTGTTTAGCTGCTGGACGTGGATTTTTCCATATTAATTCTCATGGTGGTGCTGAACCTTGTCCCGCTTCACCGTATTCGGATATTAATGTTAAAGATTCGTCACTTATTGATGCATTAAATTCTAAGTTATTTAAATCTCTTAGGGAAGGTAATCTTCTTATAGGTGAACATGAAGGTGGTTGTACTTTATTTGAACATAAAAATGATGTTGAAAAATTGCTAAATGATTAATTTACATATCTAAACTTTTAATATGGTGAACTTAATGTTATAGGGGGGTGGATATTAACTGCACATCTAGAAATTATCTAATTTTTGTAAAATTCATCAAAAAATACTAGCGACATATATACTTGGTTTTAATGAATATTTTAAAACAAATGGAATGTTTCATAAATTAAAAAGAGATGATATATTTTTTAGTATAAATACTAAACTTTATTATTTAAACATGTTTGGATGTAATTTAATGAATTTAATATTCTCAGCGATTTTCTATTGAGAAAATGATGTAAAGTTTATGCATGGCAATATCTAATATTGTGAATATAATTCTATATTTTAAGGTATGTAAATTATGTAATGAAAATTACAATTCATGTAGTGGGTGAAATTTTTCTTTTGTTATATATTTAATTGAACATGCTTCTGTTTCATTAAATCTTGTAACAAAAAAAGATATGGAATCTTGGAATTATTGAAGTTACTTGTGTTTTAAACCCCATATCTTGAGGTTGTCAGCCAAGTAAATTTGGATTTCATCCTAATATAATTTTTATTGCTAAACATTTGGTGGATGAAATTTCCATAAACAATTTATATCCAAGAATTTTTAAATAAAATTTAATCTCTGTATTTTTTAATTAAGCTAATTCCCCACTCTGCCATTTCATCTGCTTGTTCCTGGGAATTTCCTTCAGAATAACTTCTAAAAATTGGTTCTGTTCCAGATGGTCTAATAATGACCCAACCGCCATCTTTAAATATTTTAACACCGTCAGTTGTGTCAAGTTTATAATCTGTTGTTTCTTTAACTTCTGCAGCTATTTTGGACATTATTTTTTCTTTTAACTCATCAGCACATTCAGTTTTCATTTTTGCAGAATAATAAACTGGTAATTCTGAAACTAATTCTGATAATGTTTTCTTTTCTTTAACTATTATCTCTAAGAGTTTAGCAACTGTTAATGCAGCATCTCTTCCATAAACGAATTTAGGGAAAATTAGGCCTCCGTTTTCTTCTCCTCCAAAAAGACCATCAGTATCTTTTAATTTGCGTGCTACAAGTAAATCTCCAACAGCAGTAGCTATTACTTCACCATTATATTCTTCTGCAATATCATAAATGGCTTGTGAAGTCGCAACAGTTGTTACAATAGTTCCTCCACCATTTTCTTTGAGCATTTGTTTTTCTACTAATGTAAATGTTTTATCTCCTAAGACAAAAGCACCATTTTCATCAATACAAATAGTTCTATCTGCATCACCATCATGGGCAAGACCAATATCGGCATTTAATTCTTTTACAACAGATATGAGTTCTTGTAAGTTTTCTTCTATTGGTTCTGGGTCACGACCTGGGAAAAATCCATCAGCTTGACAGTTTATAGTTGTTAATTCACATCCAAGTTCTCTAACTAAATATGGTGCTGTAAAAGAACCCGCACCGGATCCGCAATCTAATACTACTTTTAATTTAGCTTCTTTAATTGCATCGACATCAACATTGGACATTGCTGTTTGAATGTATTCATCAATGATATTGTCATTTGTATATTTTTCACCAATTTCATCCCAATTTGCTCTAATTGGATCACTATCAAAATAAAGACTTTCAATTTCTAATTCAATATCATCTGAAAGACCAATACCGAATTCATCTAAAAATTTAAGTCCGTTAAATTCAGGAGGATTGTGACTGGCTGTAATCATTATTCCACCATCATAATATTGTCTTACTGCATACTGGACTGCTGGTGTTGGAAGGGTTCCTAAATCTACAGCATCACAACCAGCTGAAAGTAAACCTGCTATAACTGCATCTTTAAACATGGGGCTGGTTGTTCTTGTGTCTGCACCAACTGCAATTTTACCTTTAATAACACTCCCATAACATGCAGCTAGTCTTGTTGCAAATTCCGGAGTCAATACATCATTTGCAGTTCTTCTAACTCCAAAAGTCCCAAATAATCTCTTTTTATTAGACATGATTAAAATTCCTATAAATTATTTTATATTATTTTTGATTTTTTTTAAATAAATATATATTGTTAATTTATTATTCGCAAACTGTCTCCACTTGATAAAATTAATTCTAAATCAGATTTATATTCAGTTATTGTTCCAATAACTTCCACCTTCCTATTTTTAAAGTCATTTATATCTAAATTTTTAGAACTAATTTCTGCAACTTGTTTTTCGAATATAATTAATGTTATTTGATTTTCCCCATCATTTATTTTTAAAAAATAATTGGTTTTTGAACTTGATGGGGTAATATCTGTAATCACACCCTGAATAGATACTTTTTCATCAATCATTGATCGTGTAATGTCTTTGATGTCTATTTTTTTAACTTCAATTGAGGGTGTAAATATAATTAGTCCAATTATCCCAATTATAGCAGTTATTAGAGCTATTTTTAATAATTTTTCATCAGTAATTTCCATATTTGTTTAGTTGGTTTTCATGGTAAAAATAGGAGATAGATTTTTAAATTGTAAAATTTATTTAATAATAAAAAATTGGGGAATGTAATGGAATTTAATTTCCAGTATTGTACATGGAAATTAATCTTTCAACTGTATCTACATCCATTGGACCTTTGTCTTTTCTTATATTTTTGACAACCGGGAATCTTAATGAGTAACCAGTTTCATACTCTGGGGATTCAACAATTTCTGAAAATGCAATTTCTAAAACAATTTTCGGTTCAACTTTAATTTCACGTCCTTTTGTTGAAATTTCTAGTTCTTTCATTTTATCAGTTAAATATTCTAAAGTTGCATCATCAAGGCCTGTTGCAGCATAAGCCACACTTTTAAATTCATTATTCTCATCTTTAAGTGCCACTAAATAAGATCCAACGAAATCCCCGCGTTTACCAATTCCGTATGTTCCTCCTATGACAATCATATCAAGAGTTTCGGGTTCTGCTTTATATTTAAGCATTTTTTTACCTCTAAGGCCGGGCATATATGGTGCTGAAGCATCCTTAATCATAATTCCTTCATGACTCTCATTAATGGAAGTTTCGAATAACTCTTGAATTTCATCAATGTTGTCTGGAGTTCCTATTTTCATAGTGCTTAAATTCATTTCATCAACGGAAGTATCAACAATTGACTCTAAGATGTTTCTTCTATTTTTTAGAGGTTCATCAATCATTGGAACTTGATAATACATTACATCAAATAAAAATACTTTTAGAGGAACATTTTCTATAGCTTCTTCAACATTGTGTTTTCTTCTAACACGATGTAATATGTTTTGAAAAGGTAGTGGTTTCCCGTTTTTTGTAGCTATTACTTCACCTTCTACAATGTAATTATCATGAGGTAAATGTTCGTCAAATAATTTAACGATTTCTGGAAGTGCATGAGTAATATTTTCAAGTCTACGGGTGAATATTTTAATTTCATTGCCATTTCTATGAACCTGCAATCTAATTCCATCATATTTGGTATCACAAATTGCCATGCCCATTTCAGGAATAATTTCATCTAATGGTGGTGCAAGCTGCGCAAGCATTGGTTTAACAGGAGTTCCGGGTGTCAAATTAAGTTTTTCTAAACCTGGACTGCCTTGTTCTTTTGCAGTTTTTGCAACTACGGAAAAATCGTTTGTAAGCATTTGGGCTCTTTCAACCACTTTTTTGTCAATGTCAAAAGCTTTTGCTATTGCATCTCTAACTACTCCGTCTCCAACACCGATTCTCAGTTCTTCTGTAATAGTACGAGTTAAATATTTAGCTTCTGTTGCACTAGCTTGGCTTAATAATTCTAAAATAATGGCAATTTTACGATTAGTAGATCTTGATCCGCTAATATGGGACAGTTTACGCAAACTATTGAATACAAAATCTATTGTTAATGGTTGTGAGAAAAAAGTCATCTGAGATTTTTTAGCATATAATTTAATGCATGCAAGGCCAATGTCTCCTTCATCACGAACGGCATCTTCTACAATAGCTTGTGTTGTTCCAACGGCTTCTGCTACTGCTCTTTCAACTAATTTTCCACCAATTCCTATTTCTTCTGAACTCCATGCTGGAAATACTGCTCCTAAAATTAAGAGTCCAACTTTTTCAATAGTTTCAGTATCTAATTTCTTTAAAAATTCAGAAATTATTTCAGTTTTTTCTAGTCTTTTTGTAGTTGCCTCAAGAGCTGAGTAAACATCTACTAATTCTTGATATTTCATTAAAAATCGCCTTTTGCTATTTTGACTGCACAATATTCTCCGCACATAGCGCACATTTCGTCATCGTCAAGTTCACATTTTTCGCGATATGTTCTTGGTTTTGATTTATCCAATGCAAGACTAAATTGTTTTTCCCAATCAAATTCTTTTCTTGCTTGCGCCATAGCACGTTCACGACCCCATGCTGATTCAAGGCCTTTTGCAACATCTGCAGCTTCTGCAGCAATTTTAGATGCAATAACTCCTTCTTTAACATCTTCAAGACTTGGAAGGGATAAGTGTTCGGCAGGAGTTACATAACATAAAAAATTAGCACCTGCTGATGCAGCTATTGCTCCTCCTATTGCTCCGGTGATATGATCATAACCTGGTGCAAGGTCAGTTACAAGAGGTCCTAGTACATAAAATGGAGCGCCGTGACAAATCGTTTTTTGAATTTCCATGTTTGCTTTAATTTGATTTAAAGGCATGTGTCCTGGTCCTTCAACCATGACTTGTACATTCGCATCTTGTGCTCTTTTAACGAGACCACCTAAGTTTACAAGTTCTTGAATTTGAGGGATATCACTTGCATCAGCTAAACATCCTGGCCTTAAACCATCACCTAATGATAATGTAATGTCGTATTCGTAAGATAATTCCAAAAGATAATCATAATTTTCATATAGTGGATTTTCCATATCATTATGATTAATCCAAGATGCCATGAATGTTCCTCCACGGCTTACAATGCCCATCATTCTGTTTGCATCTTTTAATTTCTGAACTAAATCTTTAGTGATTCCACAGTGGAGTGTCATGAAGTCAACTCCTTCTTTCGCTTGGTTTTCTATGGCTTTAAATATGTCATCTGGATCCATGTCAATTATTTCTTTGTTTTTGCCAAGTGTAACAACGCCTGCTTCATAAATTGGAACAGTTCCGATACAGATATCAACAGCATCCATGATTTTCTTTCTAAATAATTTTAAATCAGAACCAGTGGACAAATCCATTAATGCATCTGCACCATATTCTTGCGCTAATTTTGCTTTATTAATTTCTAATTCAATATCATCAATTTTAGATGATGAACCAATATTTGCATTAATTTTAGTTTTAAGACCTTCTCCAATACCACATGGTCTTGAATGTCCTTTAATATTTTTTGGAATTACAACTGTTCCTAAGTCGATTAATTTAGCTATTTTGTTTACATCTATATTTTCTTGTTTTGCAACAATTTCCATTTCTGGAGTAATGTTGCCTTTTTGTGCTTCGCTTTTTTGAGTCAAATTTATCCCTCATATTGACTAATCATTATTAATTATATAAGTTCAAATATATAGAATTAATTAAATTATATTTATTTAGGTTGTGTTTACTATAAAAGTTATATTTTTTGATACTGAAACAAC
>CAYFRZ010000031.1:0-16669 GCA_964345675.1 uncultured Methanobrevibacter sp. | reverse complement strand
TATATACGAATATTTTGTTAGACTGATTAACAATTTTTCAATGAATTTTTAAGAAATAGGTGAACTTAATGGATTTGATAGTAGTAAAATTCGGAGGAACCTCGGTGGGTGATGGTTCTAAGATTAAAAAAGCGGCGCAGTCCGTAGTAAATGAGTATATGAAAGGTAGTCGGGTGGTAGTTGTAGTTTCCGCTGTCAATAAGACTACTGATGTTCTCATTGGATTATCTAATGATGCTATTGGTATTGGTTTAACTGACAAGCAAAAAGCAGAAATTATGGCTATGGGCGAATTAACTAGTGCTAGATTGTTCTCAGCAACTATTGAATCTTTAGGTGTGAAATCTGAATTTATTGATCCTTATAATGAGTTATGGCCAATTATAACAGATTCTAATTCTTTAGAGGCTAAAATAGATTTAAATACAAGTAATAAAAAAACTGAAGGAATTAAACGTCTTGTTAATCAGGGAGTTATCCCAGTAATATGCGGATTTTTAGGAAAAGGACCTAGTGGTGAAATCACAACTTTAGGAAGAGGAGGAAGTGATATTACTGCATTTTTAATGGGTCATTGTTTGGATGCTAATGAAGTTGTTATTGTTACTGATGTGGATGGAGTAATGTCAACTGATCCTAATAAAATTGAAGATGCAGAATTATTGGATGCAATTTCTGTTGAAGAATTGAGAGATTTGGCTACTCATGGAGCACAAGTTTTACATCCTCATGCATTAAAATACAAAGATCCATTGATAAGTGCAAAAATTATTAATTTCGCTAATGGGGATTTAACCTCTAAAGGTACTCGTATTGTAGGACCTTTTGAAGGTGAAATGTTAAAATGTGTTACCCTTTATAAAGATCCTATTTCACTTATAGCTATAGTTGGGGAGGCAATGCTTAAAAAAGTTGGTTTAATGGCTAAATTAACTACTGCTCTCGCTGATGATGGCATTAATATTTTCGGTATGTCTGCAGGTCAAAATTCAATTACTGTATTTGTAAACAAAGCTGATTCAAATAAAGCATATCTTTTGTTACATCAATTAGTAATTGATACTGATGTTTTAAGTTCTTTGTCTCTTGGAAGGGATACTGCAATGATAACTTTTGTTAGTCCTGATATTATTGAAACTCCGGGTATTATCTCAGATATTACAGAGCCACTTAGAAAAAATAACATTAATATTTTAGAAATTACTTCCTCTCAAACAGCTGTTGTATTGTTTGTTGATTGGGAAGATGGTGAAAAAGCACATAAATTAATTACAGAGGTTTTAGAATGAATTTTGAAGGAACATATGTTGCTATGGTCACTCCATTTACAAAAGATGGAACTTTTGATGAAGAAGGTTTTAGGTCAAATGTAAATTATTTAATTGATCAAGGTGTAAATGGTTTAGTCGGTGCAGGAACTACTGGTGAATCAGCTACTATGACTCATGATGAACATCACAAAGTCATTGAAGTTCTAGTTGATGAAGCTGATGGTAGGGTTGATACGGTTGCAGGAACTGGAAGTAATTCTACATCAGAAGCATTATCTCTTACTAAATTTGCTTATGATGCTGGTGCTGATGCGGCTTTATTAATTACTCCGTATTATAATAAACCACAACAGCATGCTTTAGTAAAACATTATGGTGCTATTGCAGATGATTGTGATCTTCCAATTATTGTTTATAATGTTCCATCACGTACTGGATGCAATATTGAAGTTGAAACTGCAGTCGAATTGGCTAAAATTGATGGTATAGATGCTATTAAAGAAGCTAGTGGTAGTGTTGATAAGGCATCTGATATTTATAGGGCACTTACTCATGAAGGTTTGGAAGATGAATTCAATATCCTTTCAGGTGAAGATTCTTTAACTTTACCTATTATGTCTGTTGGAGGGACAGGTGTGATTAGTGCATCTGCAAATATTGATGCAAAAAGAATGGTCTTGATGGTTGATAGCATATTAAATGATGATTATACAAGAGCATTAGAACTTCATTATGAAATGTTGGATTTGATAAGGGCTATTTTCGTTGAAAGTAATCCAGTACCTGTTAAAACTGCAATGAATTTAATGGGTCTTCCTTCTGGACCTTTGAGAGAGCCTTTATGTGAAATGAAAGATGAAAATTTAGAAATTCTTAAAAAAGCATTGAAAGATTCTAATTTAATTTAAGTTGGTAATAATATGATTAAAGTAGCAGTAACTGGGGCTGCTGGAAGAATGGGCTCTGGTATTATTAAAAAAATAACTGAACAAGATGATATGGAAGTAGTTGCAGCTATTGAAATGCCTAATACTCCACTTGCAGGTAAGGATGCAGGTCTTCAAGCAGGTATTGGGGAAATTGGCGTTGAAATAGTTGGCTCTGAAAAATTAGAAGAAACATTAAAAACATCTGGTGCAGAAGTATTAGTCGATTTTACCATTGCTCCTGCAGCTGTGGAAACTATTAAAATAGCCACCGCATGTGGGGTAAATGTTGTTGTTGGTACTACGGGGTTTACTGATGAACAAATGAATTTGAATATTAAAAATGTTGAAAATAACAATGTTGGTGCTGTTATTTCATCAAACATGGCTATTGGTGTTAATGTATTTTTCAACACTTTAAAAAAATTAGCTCCACTTTTATATGATTTTGACATTGAAATTATTGAAGCACACCATAATCAGAAGAAAGATGCTCCGTCTGGAACTGCTATGACTGCATTTGAGGTAATTGCAGATGCATTAAACAGGGATCCTGAAGAAGTTGGGGTATTCGGAAGGAAAGGTTTAGTTGGAAAAAGAACTCCTGAAGAAATTGGTGTTCATGCTATTCGTGGTGGAGATATTGTTGGCGACCACACAGTAATGTTTGTTGGTGATGGTGAAAGATTTGAAGTTAAACATCAAGCTCATACTAGGGAAGTATTTATCGCTGGTGTAATTCGAGCTGTAAGATATGTACCTGCCGCACAAAAAGGTGTTGTAAGTAGTATGAATGATGTTTTAGGATTGGAATAGTAGGTGAGTTTCATGGTAAAAGTAGGAGTACTTGGTGCAACTGGGATGGTTGGTCAAAGATTCATTCAATTATTGGAAAATCATCCAGATTTTGAAATTACTGCATTGGCAGCATCTTCTCGTTCTGCTGGTAAAAAATATGTGGATGCTACTACTTGGTATTTGGATAGTGAAATGCCGGAATCTGTAAAAGATATTATTGTTTGTGAAACTACTCCTGAAGATATGGACAATGATGTGGATATCGTATTTTCATCCCTTCCAACTGAATTTGCAGAAAAAGTTGAAAAAGAATTTGCTCAGGATTATGTTGTTGCAAGCAATGCTAGCGCACATAGGATGAAGAAAAATATTCCATTAGTAATTCCTGAAGTCAATCCTGAATATTTGGACATGATTGATGCTCAACAAAAGGAAAATAACTGGGATGGTTTCATTGTAACCAATCCAAATTGTTCTACTATTGCATTAACTTTAACATTAAAACCTATTGTTGACAATTTTAATGTGAATTCTATTAGGGTATCAACTATGCAAGCAGTATCCGGTGCAGGTTATAATGGTGTTCCTTCTATGGCTATTGTGGATAATATTGTTCCTTACATTGGTAATGAAGAAGAAAAAATGGAAAGTGAAACTCTTCATTTGTTAGGTTCTTATGATGGTTCTTGTGTAACTGATGCAGATTTCAAATTAAGCGCATCTTGTCATAGGGTACCGGTTATTGATGGTCATACTGAAGCAGTATTTGTGGAGTTGGATGATGACTTTGACATTGAAGATATTAAAACTAAAATGGCAAATTTTAAAGCATTACCTCAAGAACTAAATTTATTCTCTGCTCCTAAAAATCCTGTAGTTTTAAAAGAAGAAAATGATAGGCCACAACCTCGTATGGATAGAAATTCATCTAATGGTATGGCTGTTACTGTTGGTAGAGTGAGAAAAGACCAATCATTTAATAATAGTTTTAAATATGTTCTTGTTGGACATAATACTATTCGTGGTGCTGCTGGAGCATCAATATTGAATGCTGAATTAATTAATGATAAAATACTTTAAGTTTATCAATTTATTTTTTTTATTTTTTTTTTAAATTTTCTATTTCTTCCTTATGTTTTCTTATTGGTTCTATTTTTATTTTTAAGTTAATTTAAGGGTTTAATTTAAATAGTATAAAATTAATATGATATATCAAGGAATTATATTGTACAATATATCTAAATTTTCAAATTCATTAAGGGTTAGTAATTTGAAATTGATATTGGGATAAAATTTTAACTAAGGGATAAAATGGAATTAGGAAGGGATGTTGAAAAAGATACTTTACAATCTTTAATTAGGTCTTGTTTATTGGAGCTCAATAAGTTAAAATATGATTTAACTGAACTGGAAGTGGAAAGGGCTAATGATAACACTCCACAAAGAATTAAAGAGTTAGAAAAAGATATAATTGATAAAGAAAAAGAAGTATCTGTTATCAAATTTAAAGCTGAAGATGAAATTAATCTTTTGAAAAAACAACTGGATGAAAAAGATATTTTAATTAAAAATCAGGAAGATAGAATTTACGAACTAGATTATGTAAATAATTCTCTTGATGAAATTAAAGAATATTTTGCTGAACAGTTAAGAGATTATAAGAAAAAAGAGTTGTCTGATGTAAATGAAAGATTGACTGAATCTTTTAAAAGTATCGCTGAGAAAGAAGCTACTATTAATTCTCTTTCAAGAACTATCGATGATTATAAAATTAAAGTTATTAAACTTGAAAATAATGTTGAATCTCAAGCTCAAATTTTAGAACTTGAAAAACAGTTAGAACTTAAAGAAAATGAGATTCGTATAAAAGATAGTGAAATTAATAAAAGGGATGGTGAATTGGATACTTTAAAGCAGCAAACTATTCCTAAAGATGAATATATTACTCTTCAATCTAGATTCGAGTCTGAAATTAGTGCTATGGATGCTGAGATATCTAACTTAAAACAAGATACTATTCCCAAAAAAGATTATGATACTCTTCAATCTAAATTTGATTTTGAAATTAAAAATTTGGATAATCTAATTACTAACTTAAAAGAAAATACCATTCCTAAAGACGAGTATGTTTCTCTTCAAACAAAATTTGAAAATGAAATGTCTGCTCGTAATAGTGAGTTAGAATATTTGAAAGAAAGATCAATTCCTAAAGATGAGTATGTTTCTCTTCAAACAAAATTTGAAAATGAAATGTCTGCTCGTAATAGTGAGTTAGAATATTTGAAAGAAAGATCAATTCCTAAAGAAGATTATTTAACCCTTAAAAATCAATTACAAGGCGAAATTAGTGCTAAAGATAATGAACTTCGCTTTTTAAAAGAACAATCCGTTCCTCGTGAAGATTATCTTAAACTTCAAAATGAATTAACTAAAAAAGAAGGTAAAATTAAAAGATTGGAGGAAATTAATGCATTCTTTAATGAGCTTCAAGAAGAACAAGAAGCATATGAGACTCAAGAAACTACTCCTCCATTTAGATTAGAAAAAAAGCAAGGTAGATAATTATATCTATTATTAATTTTTTCATTATCTAATTACTCATCATTTTTCCTTTATTTGAGATTGTTTTCAACTTGTTATTGTAAATTTTCATTTGACTATTGATTATAATATTTTTAAGAAGATATATCTAAAACAAATAATGTTTTATTATTTGCAGTGTGTCTTTTTTATCATTGTTTTGATAATGTTTATCTTTTTCTTACCTTAATTTATTTTATACCATAAAGTATTTATATAACCTTAAACTCATTAATTATGTAGAAAGGTTTTATTCAACACTATAACTTATTTTTTCATGTTGATTTTTAAACTGATCTAATTATTTTATTTAAAAAATTAAAAGGTGATTATTAATGGCACAAGGACAACCAATCTTTATTTTACCTGAAGGTACTAACAGGTCTGTCGGTAGAGATGCACAAAGAAATAACATTTTAGCTGGTAAAGTATTAGCTGAAACTGTAAGAACCACATTAGGTCCAAAAGGAATGGACAAAATGTTAGTTGATGGACTTGGAGATATTGTAGTAACCAATGATGGTGTTACAATCTTAAAAGAAATGGATATTGAACATCCTGCAGCAAAAATGCTTGTGGAAGTAGCAAAAACCCAAGAAGATGAAGTTGGGGATGGAACTACTACTGCTGTAATCATTGCTGGCGAATTATTAAAAAAATCCGAAAACTTACTTGATTCTGACATTCACCCAACTATTATAGCTATGGGATACAGAAAAGCAGCAGAAAAAGCACAAGAAATTTTAGATGAAATTGCAATTGATGATGTTGATTCTGAAACTTTAATGAAAGTAGCTATGACTGCAATGACTGGTAAAGGAACTGAAGCAGCACGTGAACCATTAGCAAAATTAATTGTTGATGCTGTTGAAGCGGTTGCAGAAGATAATGAAGTAGACACTGATAACATCAAAATTGAGAAAAAAGATGGAGCTGTTGTTGAAGAATCTACATTAGTTGAAGGAGTAATTGTAGACAAAGAAAGAGTACACCCAGGTATGCCTGCTGAAATTAAAGATGCAAAAATTGCATTAATCAACGCTCCTTTGGAAGTAAAAGAAACTGAAGTTGATGCTGAAATCAGAATTACTGATCCTGCTCAAATGCAAGCTTTCATTGAACAAGAAGAAAAAATGGTTAAAGATATGGTTGACCAAATTGTTGATGCTGGTGCAAATGTATTATTCGCACAAAAAGGTATTGATGATTTAGCACAACATTACTTATCCAAAGCTGGTGTTTTAGCTGTAAGAAGAGTTAAAAAATCTGACATTCAAAAATTATCCAGAGCAACTGGTGCTAATGTTATCACTAACTTAGATGACTTAACCTCAGATGATTTAGGTCAAGCGGGTATTGTTGAAGAAAGAAAAGTTTCTGGCGAAGAAATGATTTTCGTAGAAGAGTGTAGCGGAGCTAAATCTGTAACTTTATTCGTAAGGGGAAGTACAAAACACATTGTTGACGAGATTGTAAGAGCAATTGAAGATGCAATTGGTGTAGTAGCTGCTACTTTAGAAGATGACAAAGTTGTTGCTGGTGGAGGAGCTCCAGAAATCGCAATGGCTAAAAAACTCAAAGATTATGCAGAATCTATCTCTGGAAGAGAACAATTAGCTGTAAATGCATTTGCAGAAGCTTTAGAAGTAGTGCCAAAAACCTTAGCTGAAAACGCAGGTTTAGACAGCATTGATTCATTAGTGGATTTAAGAGCTGCTCAAGAAACTTCTCATTACATGGGATTAGATGTATTCACTGGTGAAGTATCAGATATGAAAGAAGCTGGTGTAATTGAACCTAAACGTGTCAAAAAACAAGCTATTCAATCTGCATCTGAAGCAGCTGAAATGATTTTAAGAATCGATGATGTAATTGCATCTACTAAAGGCCCTGAAGATATGGGTATGGATCCTTCCGCAATGGGTGGAATGCCTCCAATGATGTAAATGTAAAGAAATTTTCATAATTTCTTTTCTTTTTTTTATTTTTATTCATGTATTCAAATAGACTTATTTTTAAAACATCTATTGATGATGAAATTTTTTATCTTAAAGACACTATTTTAATCAATTTTAAACATAATCGCAATGGTATTTCTTCATCAGAGCTTAATGGTGGAACTTGTGATTTATACAAATCTGTTTTTAATCAACATTTATCTCAAGATAAAATAGATTATCTTGAAACCCATAATATTCTAAACTACCTAATAACTGAATGTAGCTTAATGGAAATTGATTCAAATTTTTCTACTGGCCTAATTACATTCGCTGAAATGAATAATTTGAGCATAATATCAAAATCGTTTAAAAATGTTGAAGTTGTAGCTATATCAACTGCAGGTGTTAGAACAAATGCTTCAAAAGCAGGTGATTTGGCATCATATTGGCAAGAAAATGGAGAGTTTCATTTTGGAACAATAAATGTAATATTACTTATCAATGTTAATTTATCTAAAACAACATTAATTGAAGCATTTATGACTGCAACTGAAGCTAAAACTGTTGCTTTGAATAATTTAAGAATTCCTTCCCAATATTCCAATGGGTATGCAACTGGAACTGGTACTGATGGATTATGTATATTTTCAAATATTGATTCTGGGGATGTTGTGACTAATGCGGGAAAACATTCAAAGTTAGGTGAACTTATTGGTAAGGCAGTTATTGAATCGGTGACAAAAGCTATTGCAAAACAAGTTTGGATAACAAATAAATCTCAATCAAATGTTCTTGTTAGATTGAATAGGTATTCATTAGATATTAATGAATTTTATGATAATTTAGATTGTGAGAAATTCAAATTCATAAAATTGTTACAATCTGAAATGAAAAAGCAAGATAATGTTGCTATTACAACTTCTGTTTTAAATTTAATAGATGAAGTTAATTGTAATCTAATTAAAAAAGAAGATGCTTTAAAATTAGCCAAAAAAATAGTAAAAGAAAATTGTAATAGTTATCCAATAAAAAAATTATTGGAATATTGGATCAACTATTTTATTCAATGTGATTAAAATCTACAAGTTCTCCATTTTCTTTTACAATTTTTGCAATTGAGTCTTCAGCAGCAGTTAATTTATCATTACATACTTTAACTAATTTCATTGCATTATTAAATTCATCAATTGCATTATCTAATGGCACATCACCATTTTCTAATTTATTAACAATTTCTTCTAATTTTTCCAAACTTTCTTCAAAACTTAAATTTTCCATCATATCACCTTGGTATTTACTATTCCATCGTCAAATTCAATATCAATTTGATCGCCTGATTCAACATCTTTTGCAGAGGAAATAACTTTATCATTAGTTTTTGCTAATGTATAACCTCTTTTCAATGTTAAAAGCGGGTTTAATATTTCTAATTTTTCAAAATTCTTTAAATATGCTTCTTTTTTAGTTCTTGTTATTTCAGTGGGATTTTTTAAAACAATTGAGTTTTTTAATTTGAATAATTTTGTTTTATTGTTATTGATTATGCTTTTAGATGCAAAATTCAATTTATCAACTAGATTATCCAAACCCATTCCTTTGATTTCATAAATGGATTCCGGATTCTTTAAAATTTGTTTCTCAGAAATATGTGTTAATCGAGTTTTATTCAGATTTATTTTATCTAAAATTGTTTTATTTACCCTATTTAAAAGTTGTTCTATGTTATTTTCAACTTCATTTATGTTGGGTGCTGCAATTACTGCAGCTCCAGTTGGTGTTGGTGCTCGTTTATCTGCTACAAAATCAGATATGGTATAATCAATTTCATGACCTACTGAACTAATAATGGGAATTCTGCAATTATAAATGGCATGTGCAACAATTTCTTCGTTAAAAGGCCATAAATCTTCAATGCTCCCTCCACCTCTTCCAATGATTAGGGTATCTAAGTCAAATTCTTGTGCACGTGTTATTTGTCTTACAATTTGTGGTGCTGCTTGGTCTCCTTGTACTAATGTTGAAAAGACAAGAACCTCACATATTGGGTATCTTTTCTTTATTGTTGTAATAATGTCTCTAATTGCCGCACCAGTTTGTGCCGTGACAACGCCAATTCTTTTAGGAAATTTTGGTATTTCTTTTTTATGTGCATCATCAAATAATCCATCTTTTGCAAGTTTTTTCTTTAGTTGTTCATAAGCAATATGTAAGTTCCCTATTCCGTCTTCAGTCATTGTTGTAGCATATAACTGATATTTTCCAGTTTTTTCGTAAACTTCAATTTTTCCTTTAATGATTACTTTCATACCATTTTCGGGCTCAAATTTTAGAAATCTATCTTTATTGCCTTTAAACATTACTGCGGAAATTTGGGATTTCTCATCTTTCAGAGTAAAATAACTATGTCCACTTGAATAAGATTTATAATTTGAAAGTTCACCTTTGATTAAAATATTTTTCAATTTTGGGTCAATTTTCAATTTTCTATTGATGTATGAATTAATTTCTGATACTGTTAAAGTTTTTTCTTCCATAAATTCACCTTTAAATCAATATTGTTATTATGTTGTTTATATTAAATACAATTTTTCATAATAATTTTATTTTTATGAGAAATATATTTTAAATTGAAAATACAATAATAAATTATAAGGTGTTTTTTTATGAGAATTAAAGATGAGTTATTTGGTAAAGAAGTTCTCGATGCAGAAATCCAAATCGTTGGAAAAGTTAATGATGTGGTTTTTGATAAAGATACTTTTGAAATCACTGATTTAGTAATTAAAAAAACAGGATTATCAGAACAAATTAAAGCTAGTGAAAATATTGTGCCAATAGAATTGGTAAAAGTTATTGGTGATAAAATTTTACTTAAAGGCGAAGATGATATTTAATTGATTGTTATGGTTTCTAAAGAATATTTAATTAATTTATTAAAAGACAATGATGTATTTCTTGAAGGAGATTTTACATTATCTTCTGGAAAGAAAAGTAATTATTATATTAATATGAAGAAAGCCATTACTGAACCTGAAATTTTATCTACTATTTCAAAATTAATTACTTCAAAAATTGATTTGGATGAAATTGATAAAGTAGCGGGTCCAGCATTAGGTGCAGTTCCAATAGCTACTGCTGTTTCATTAGAGTCAAAACTTCCGTTGTTAATGATTCGTAAAGAAAAGAAAGGTTATGGTACTTCTAAACTCATTGAAGGTCAATTAAACGAAGGAGATAATGTTATTGTTGTGGAAGATGTTTCAACCACTGGAGGATCACTTTTAAAAGCTATTAAAGCTATTAATGAAAATGGTGGTAATGTAACAAGAGCTTTTGTCGTAGTTGATCGTCAAGAAGGAGCTATTGAAGAGTTTGAAAATGAAGGTATTATATTAGAACCTTTAATAAGTGTTAATGAATTTTTTTGATTAAAAAAAAGAATTAATGATGAAAATTTAATTTCATCATTTTTTAACATGATGGACAAAATGTGGAAGTTCATTAATAATTATGCTAAATGCAGTTTTAACTGCATTCGGAGAACCTGGCATGGAAAATATAACTGTTTTTTTGTAAATTCCTGCTGTTGCTCTTGAAAGTAATGCCGCAGCACCAATTTCATCATATGATTTTGATCTAAACATTTCTCCAAATCCATCAAGTTTTTTTTCGAAAAGTGTTTCTACTGTTTCAACTGTGATGTCTCGAGGATCAAGACCTGTTCCACCAGTTGTTAAAATAACATCAATATCATCATCAATCATTGTTTCAATAGTATTAATCAAATCTTCTTTTTCATCTGGAATTAACATCCTTGATTTTAAAGTATATTTAGCTTCAATTTCATCTGCCATATATTGGCCAGATAAATCTGCTTTTTTTGATTTTCTACTATCACTTAATGTGATTATGCCACAAGTAATATTGTTTGAAGATATTTTTTGATGTTCGCTTGCTGTTTTACTTTTCATTTTTTATACCTTTTATATTCAATTTTAAGAAAATTCCTTATTAGACTATATTCTTCTATGCAATTATATAATTTTTTGCTAGGATAATATATGTAACTATTTGTGAGTTTTTCTTTTTCCATATATTTATGGTCAATCATTAGGTTTAAATGATATGTTATTGTTTTATAGTCTAATTTTAGTGTTTTCGATAATTGATTTGCATTACTTGGGTGATGTAATATTTTGTCTATTATTTTAATAGTGGTTGCACCACCTTTTCTACCAATTAATAAATTCGAAAGTTCTTTATCTTTAAGTTTTCCCATTTTTGATATTAACTCGGCATTAAGCATGGCCGGCGCCTCTTTTTTATTTAATTATGTGAAAAGCATTGAATTAAATTTAAAGCCCATTTTCTTGCATTTTCATCTTTTCCAATTAAAATTTGAGAATCATCATAATGTCCATCTTTTAAAAACAATGTTAAAGACATAAAATTGTTTGAATGTGTTAAAAATAGCTTTAAATCTTGTTCAATGCATTTAACGCTTACTTTTTTATTTTCTAATAATTTTCTTTCTAGGTTTTTGTTTTGCTTGATTGAATTTAGAATTTTTTCATTGACTATTAACTCTAATTTGGTTAGTTCATTTTCATCTAATAACTCTACCATATGTTTGAAATGATTTTCAGAATATATTGGAAGAATTATTTTTAATTCTGTTGATTTTAAAAGTAATTTTATGTATTTATTGAATGCATTGGATAAATCACTTGTTGTTGAGGTTTCATATTCGGCATCTTTTAACAAATAAATGTCTTTTAACATTTCTTCGGGAATATCGGATAAATCATGGTTATTCCAAAATGGTTTACTTTTATTTATTGAATGCCAATTTTCAATTAACTTTATCATATTTGTTGTTAGAATATATCCATTTGAAGTTAATTCATAGTATTTTTGAATTTTTCTGATTAAATTCTTATTTTCCAACTCTTTAAGCCCATGTAATATTGTTGCTGAAGGTTTTTTCAGGTCTTTTCTTATTTCTTCTAATTTTTTTGAATGTTCATAAAGGGCTAAGAGTAATTTAGTTCGCATTGTTGAAGTTAAAATGTATTTTACATTTTGATACTCGTTGTTTAATTCTTTCTTGGTTTGAATATTGGTCATTTTATCACGTCATATTTGATATTTTCAAATAAATTTTTTGCCCAATCTTGAGATTTTTTGGTATTTGAAATTAATATTCTATTTTGGTCGAAACTTTCATCATTTTTAAATAGTCCAAAGCTCATTGTTTTGTCACAAATTGTCAAATATATCTTTAAATTATTTTCAATTGTGTAAATAATTAATTTTTTATCATTAATTGTTTTCTGTCTGATTTTAGAATCAATTTTTGATGTAATTGCATGGGAAATGCTTTTAGGAATTATTAGTTCAACTTGTCCATTATCTTTCAATATATTTTCAATTAACTGAGGATATTCTGGATGTAAGTAGGGGAATATTGCTTTAAGTGATTTTGTTTCAATCATTTGATTTTTAATGGTGTTATGGGTTTTATAAATATCGAGTGGTGTTGTTTCAATTAATTCTGAATCTTTTAAATCCGTAATATTTTTTAATGAATCGATATTTATTTGATTTAAGTCGTGTTTGTCCCAAAATTCTTCATAATCGTTTATTATTTCCACACTATTTTTGAAATCCATCAAAGTTTGAAAATATATTTTGGTCATTGGGTTTGGATGGTATTTTGATTTTATTTTTTTAATGTAGTTATTTTGCTCTAATTTTGATATATTGCTTGATACGGAGCTGTATGTTATTTTAGTTTTCTTAACAAGTCCATGTATGCTATTAGGACTGTTTTGTAGTTCACTTAGAATTTTTAGCCGAATTTCTGATTTTGCAAGAAATTTTATATTTTTGTTAATTTCATTGTGGGTATCCATTTTCATATTCCTCCAATTTTTTGGTAATATCAAGTTTTTTTATTTAAATTTAAATAAATTTTTCCAATTCTCCCCCAAATGTGTTCCAAATCTCTTCCAAAGTTCTCCCAGCTTTATTCCAAGGTTTTTCCAATAATTCTATGGAGTTTTTAATTTTATTTAATTTTTATAGTCTTTTTTTTTTAATTACTAAACTTTATTAATTTATAAAATTTAATATATCTATATGGAAATTTGTTATATATTAGATGCATCTGCTTTTATTAATGGATTTAAATTAACTTCTAACAATAATTTCACAGTTCCCGAAATCACTGCTGAAATTAAGGATTTTGAATCTAGACTAACATTTGACATGGCTATTGATGAGTGTAGATTAACTATACAAGATGTGCCAGATGAGTATACAAATTGTGTCAATAAAATTATATCTGAATCAGGTGATATTTTAAGGTTATCCTTACCTGATAAAAAATTAATTTCACTTGCATATATGTTCTCAAAAGAAGGTCGCAATGTAAAAGTTATCAGTGATGATTATACTATTCAAAATACTTTAAAAATAATGGGGATTCCTTATTCTGGAATAATAACTCAGGGAATTAAAGGTGTTTACAATTGGAAAAAAGTCTGTGAAGGTTGTAAAAAGGAATATGGTGATGATTATCCATTTGATGACTGTGAAATTTGCGGATCAAAAATATATAAAAAAAGAATTAAGGTGAACAAATGAGAATTGGTATTGTTGTTCATGGCCCAAATATTATTGATTCCGGCTATGCTTTAAAGTTAATCAATTTACTTAAAACTTATGGTGATATTTCAGTAAGGCTTGGGGGAACAATGGGGCGAACTGCAGTTATTGATGCTAATTTGGAAAGCATAATTGATATAACACGTAAATTAGTACCTAGTGACTCTCTAAAAATTTTTCATGATGATGATGTTGATTTGATTTTTTTACTTAATTATGGAAAATCTGATGTCACTGGACAAGTTTTCGGATATAAAGTTTACAATTATTATATTAATAAAATAGATGATGATAATATTCCAATAATTCAAATTGAGCGTCCGGGTGAGGAAGATGGAAGTATCATTCCTTGGAATAATGATTTGGATATTGTAGGGGAATTATCACAAAAATTAAAATTATCTATTGTATCTCCAGAAAACGTCTATGAAAATCATATTAAACAAGATAATATTGGAATTAATCAAAGAATAGTGCATGGAGTAAGTCCTGGTGAAAATATCATGGTTAATAGTGTTGTTATTGGTAAAACCAACTCTGATAAACTTATATTAATTGCCAAGGATAATCATATTGTTGATATTATTGGAGGTAATTTAAAAAAACATGGTCTTGAAAAATTAGGTGAAGTTGATTTGGAATCAGCAATTATAAAAACTGGTCTTTTAAGAAATGCGAAAGTCATTCCCAGAGTAATTTCAACAAACAAACTTAACGATTTTAAAATTGCATTTTTGGATCATGCTGGGGAAGATGTTTATAAATTCATTGATTCATCTGTTGTGATTACTGTAGGTGATGATACTACTTTGATATCTTCTGATATTCTTTATAGATTTGATATACCTATAATTGGAATAACTGATGGGGATTTGGATAAAGTTGTTGAAGATGGATTTAAAGTTAAAAATTCTATTATTTTTGAAGTTGAAAGTGGTTTTGATGATATTGTAGGAAGAGATATTAAAAGCATAATGTTTGACGGTACACAGGAGTCATTTGTTTATTCAAACATTGAGGATGTTCGAGACAAAATAATTGAAATAATAAATAATATTAATTGTGAATACAAAATAAGTTATATTGAATAAGTAGGATGTGTAATCTTTGGATTTTAAAAATCTTGTTAAAGAAATTCAAGAGTTTAAAGGCGTATCTCGTAAAGGTTCTATTAATAATGTAATTTCTTTATTAGAAGAGTCATATAATGTTTCAGGAGATGTTGTTATTGACATTGGTGATGATGCTTCAGCTATTGACATTGGAAATAACCAAGTAATGCTTATTGCTGCTGATGGTATTTGGGGAGATATTATGGATGTAAACCCTTACTGGGCAGGATATTGTTCTGTTTTAGTAAATGTAAATGATATTGCAGCAATGGGTGGAAAACCGTTGGCTATGGTTAATATAATGTCCATAAGTAATGATGGGATTTACGAAGATTTATTAAAAGGAATCAAAGATGGGTGTTTGAAATTTGGTGTTCCAATGGTTGGTGGTCATTTGCATCCTGATGGTGAAGTTGATTCATTGGGTGTGGCTATTGTTGGAATTGCTAAAAAAGATAAGATTATAACAAGTTTTAGTGCAGAAGTTGGAGATAAAGTAATTGTTGCAATTGATCTTGACGGAAAACCTCATGAAATGTTTAGCTTAAACTGGGATACAACTTATGATAAAGATGCACAACTGGTCAGAGATCAAATTTCAGCGATTCAATACTTGGCAGAGCATGATTATATTAAATCCGGAAAAGATATTTCAAATCCTGGAATTTTAGGAACATTAGAAATGCTTTTAGAAACTTCTAGAAAAGGTGCAGTTGTTAATTTAGAAGATATTCCAAGAAATGAATCTCTTAGTTGGGCAGATTGGCTTAGGTCATATCCAGGTTCTGGATTTGTTTTTACTGCAAAAGAAGATAAATGTGACTACATTAAAGAATATCTTGCAAAATACTCGATTGAAGCAGCTGTTGTTGGTGAAGTGACGGATTCAAATTGTCTTTATTTAAATTATGGGGATGAACAAGCGGAAATTTTCAATCAAGAAAAAAATCCAGTTTTTATTTTTAGATAAATTTGTTTGATGGGATTATTTTATGGAGTTTTATTATATTTTTAATTAAAATACTTTCAATCTTTGTTGGGTTTATAAAATTCCGTAAGTTTGCAATGATTCATAATTATTTGAATAAGTTAACAGGAGCAAGTTTAATTTCATTGCCATTTTTACTACTTTTTTCTTCATCAAATAATAATTTAATTATTTTAGGCATAATAGTTATTTAGCGGCTTTAGATGAATTAGTTATCATGATTTTCAGCAAAGATTTAAATTTAGACTGTAGTAGTTTTTTGAGTTTAGGTATATTTATTGGTATGTGATAGTGAAAATGAGTGTTGATTAAGAATATGCCTAAAGTTATTAATGTAGAATTAATAAATAATATACTAGTTTTACATAATTAATTTACATTTATA
>CAYFRZ010000030.1:0-16797 GCA_964345675.1 uncultured Methanobrevibacter sp. | reverse complement strand
CCAACATTTAGATAATCTAAGCTCCAAATACCATTTTGGTAAATCCCACTGGATGAAACATAATCTTTAAAGATCAAGCCTTCAGGCAATTCATCAGTTACCCTAACATTACTTGCCATATCAGGACCCCTGTTTGTAACTTCAATAATCCAAGTTATAACATCACCAAAGTAAGGATTTTCATTATTTACCTGTTTTATAACTGAAATATCAGATGCTGGTGGAATGACAATGGATTCATTGTCAATATTATTACCTAAATTAGGATCATATTCAACTCCAGAAATTTTAGCAGTATTTGTAATAATTCCTGTTTTATTAACTTTACAGATTAACTCCAAAGTTTCAGTTTCTCCTTTTTCAAGACAACACACAACCCATACACCTCCATCATAAAATCCTTTACTTGCAGTATAGTTAAGAAGAATCAGCCCATCAGGAAGACTGTCTTGAACAGTAACTCCAGTTACATTATCAGGACCATTGTTATATGCAGTTAAGATCCATTTAACTAATCCGCCATGATTAATATTAGTTACATTAACTGTTTTTATAATGGCCAAATCCCCAGATTTATTAACAGTGATAGTTTTATTAGCTACATTATTTGATAAATCAATATCAGTTTCATAAGATGTTACAGAAACATTATTTGTAATATTTCCCGTTTGATTAACCTGTGAAATAATATTAAGTTCAATTGTTTTACCTTTCTTTAAAGTCCCAATATTCCAAATTCCAGTTTTTGGATCATATTTTCCAAGAGAATCATCACTAATCCAAATTAATGAATTTGAAAGAATGTCCATAACTTTCACATCATTGGCAGTATCAGGACCCGAATTAGAAACTATTAATGACCATACAACCAAATCACCATAGTTTGGAGTGGTGATATTGACCTTCTTAATTATTGCTAAATCAACAGTAGGTGGAATATTGATTTCTTTTTCATCATGATTATTATCTAAATCAACGTCATATTCATTGCCGGTGACATTAGCTTTGTTTACAATTTTTCCAGTAGCATTGACTTCAGTTACAATATTTACAATTAAAGTTTCGCCAACTTTTAAAGACCCTATTGTTAAAACACCAGTTTTTGGATTATATGCTCCATTACTGTCATCATCCAACCAGATTAATCCTTCAGGAAGTATATCATATACGACAACACCGGTTGAATCATTTGGGCCATTATTTGTAATATTTAATGTCCAGACAACAGTGTCTTTATAATCTATTGAGTTCACATTGCTTGATTTTAAGATTTTGTTATCTGTTTTTGGAAGAACATTAAATACTGTTGTATTAGTAATTGCTTTGTAGTAATTATCTTCAAAATGTTTTGCAGTAACATAATACTTTCCAGGTTTTAAATTATCCAACTTACTAGATACTTCGCCTAAATAATTGGTGCTTAAAGATTTATTGTAAACAATAGTTCCATCTTCATGTTTTACTGTCATCAATACTCCCACATTATATTCACGATCATCTTGATATAGTTTACCGCTGGTAGTTGCTCCTAAAACGGGATGTTCCCCATCAATTTCAATTTTATTATTGCTAGCCGCATTATAAATTGCATTTGATACCTTTAAATTATCAAAATCAGCAATGTTATTTCCGCCATAAATTACTGACTTGATGTTTTCTGACTCCCCATAATAAATATCATGAGCAAAAATTGGTAACCTGTAAACCCAAGCTTGATTTTGATATAATGTATTATTCACTAATTTAAATTCAACACCATTCTTATCAAAGTAAATTGCACTACCATTTCTTGCAGTATTCAATTTAAACTCATTATTTTGAGCAAGCACTTTTGTACTATTTACATAAATAGCTCCACCTAATCCATCATCTAATTTTTTAACATCAGGTATTGCTTCATTAGCTATAAATTTTGAATTTTCAACTATTGTGTCCTTACCTTTGATAAAAACTGCACCACCATCAATATTTGCAATATTTCTATTAAATTTAGAATTTATAATCCGAACATTAGTTGCATCAATATTAACGGCACCACCATATTCTGATGCATAATTATCCTCGAATATAGATTCTTCAATCTTTATATTTAACCCATCTAATTTAACAGCACCACCTAAAGGAGCATTATTTCCTTTGAAAATACTATTTGAAATATTCAAATTCATAAAATCTAAGTAATTCATCATAATAGCCACAGCACCACCATATTTAGTTGCAGTATTATTAATTAAAGTGCAATTATTTAGATTACCGGAGGCATGATATGTCAAAGCAGCACCCCAATCTGCACTATTATTAATAAATACACAATTGTAATAAGATGAACCATTTCTAACACATCCTGCTCCCGCATGACCTAAACCAGTAGAAGATATGGCCTTATTATTAATAAATACACAATTTTTAACATTACCATAAGAGGGTTCTGTATCCAAACCAATCTGAATAGCGCCCCCATAACATTCACCATCTCCTTTAACATAATTTGAATTAAAAACACAATGATCTATTAAAAAATCATGCCCAAAAATTCCTAAAGCGCCAGCTGCAATTCCAGCACCGTTTTTTGTGAAATTACAATTTTTAATTATCATACCTTGTGTAGATATTGCCCTGTAAGGAGTATGTATTGCTCCAGAACTTAAATTTGCATAATTATTCTCAAAAACACAATTATCGAATGTAATTGATTTAGCTGAAATTACAATAGCACCACCTTTACTGTCTGCATACCCATTTACAAATTTTAAATTAGATAATTTAGATTGTGCTGCTCCCGTGAATATTTTTAAAATCGTTGTTGATTTTTTACCATCCAAAGTTGCTTGTGATGGTGAAGTAATTATTAGTTTCTTTGATAATGAAATTGTATCATCACCTTTTGAAACAAATTTACCGCTTAATTTTATTGTATCTCCTGCATTTGCATTATCTATAACATCTTGAATATCCTTAAATGTACCTCCATTTATCGAATAAGTATTCGCTTTTAATACTGAACTCTCACCAGCATTATCCAACATCACTTTGTTTTTTTGAGAATTATCCAGTTTATCTTCAATATATCCATCCCATTCTACATCAATACTTTCATTTAAATCTATAGCATATGAATGCTCCACGTTAACTCCAAGAGAAGTGAACATTAGACAAAGAAAGATTAATGAAATAAGGAAAGATTTGCCAATAACTATCTTTTGAATTTTGTTTAACATTGTTTAACCTCTACCGAGGACATTAGTACCATTAATTAACAAAAGTTATTAATCAGCAATTATACTTCTTATTTTAAGTCCTTTTTTAAAAAGAACAACCTATATTATCAAATTTGGAAAAATAACCATAGTTTAAAAGTAAACTATAAATTAGTTACCTTACACAAAAAATTTTAAACAAAAATTTAATGCCCAAATCAAAAATTATTTTTCAATTTAATACAAAGAAATATCCTTTTTTAAATCCGTACAAAATTTAACCGAAAATAAAAGATAATCTTTTTAAATCCTCAAAAAATCTATTAAACAGTAATTTATTTAAATTTTTTGTTATAAATGATTTAAAATTAATATAATTAAAAAATATTAGATTTAAATAGAAATATGTTAATGCTATCTTAAAAAAATATTTTATTGATAAAGTTGATAAATAATTATTAGTTAACATAGGGATTGGAATAATGAAAAAACAAATAGCAATAATATTAATGATTCTATTAATAGCTGCACCAATTGTGCAAGGAGTGTGTGCATCAAAAACTGCATTCATTACATCCGATAACTTAATAGATAAAGAAACTGATACAAACATGCTAAATTCGATTAAGAATTATGTTGAAGAAATAAGTAATGGTGAAATTCAAGTAATCGTCGATAATGAAGCCCCAGGACCCGGAGAAGGTTGGCGATCAATAAGCGTAACAAGTGATGTGAGCATTAATATAGCCGCATCAGATGCAGGAAACTACATACAACTCGCATCTGCAGCGGCTACTGGAAACAAACAGATTATTTTTATAAATACTGGTGATTTTGACTTAGATAATCATTCTAATTTCTTAAGAAGAGCATGGGACGATAATTATTCAAATGAGTCTCTTGCAGGAGTTCGTGACCCTGGAACACTCCTCAATAATGCCGGAATACAATACATTCAGCTTGCCAAAGATTACCCTAACGATGTTGATGATAATGGTGTTTTAGACAAATATGATGATAAAATGAACCGTGAGATAGCGGAAAAAATCGTCAATATTGTTAATAACTATGACAACAGTTCAACAAAAGAATTAAGTGACAAGTTAATTGTAACAAATAAAATATCACCAAAAGGAATGGCTGATGCAAGTAAAATGCTTGTTGAAAGTGGAGATAAAGAAATGAAAGGGCCATATGGTTCTTATTCCACACCACAATTACTTTATCAAACTAGTACTTACCTTGACGGTGACGGAATTGACATTCCTAAAGATTATAAAGAACCAGACAACCCATTAGGAATTTCATTATTAACTAAAGACACATACAGTATCTATGATTATTTCAAAATGGCAGGAATTGTAAAAAATTACATGGATGCAAATGGAAAAGCGCCAGATTCAATAGAATATGAAGGAGCACACATAAGTTATTATGATTTAACATATAATTTTGCAAAAATAGTTCAAAATCATACTGATGCAAGCCACATGGGATTTGAAAGTGAATATCACTTTGATAAAGTAAATGATTCAATACTACTACATATATTACCATTTGTATTAATATTAGTCGTTTTATTCATTGCATACATGTTTATGAAAAGATTTAAAAGATTTAGAAGATAGAGGAATTATTATGAAACGATATATATCAGAATTAATAGGAACAATGGTTCTTGTATTATTCGGTTGTGGAAGTGCAGCAATTGCTGGTTCAATGCTAGGGACAGTCGGAATCGCATTAGCATTTGGTTTATCTATTGTCGCTATGGCTTATGTAATAGGAGACATCTCTGGTTGTCACATCAACCCTGCTGTTTCAATTGGTATGTGGATTGATGGAAGATTAGAAACAATGGATTTAGTTATGTACATTGTATTCCAATGTATTGGTGCAATTATTGGAATTGGTCTTTTAGCTATTATTATTAACTCCGCCCCAGTTCTTGGAGGTTATACGGCCACCGGACTCGGTCAAAATGGATTCGGATCTGCATCAAGTGTAGGTTTGGATGTTGTTGGAGCAATAATTGTTGAGACAATACTAACATTCGTATTTGTATTTACAGTTCTTGGTGTTACTAAAAAAACAGAAAACAGTACTGTTGCAGGTATAGTAATCGGATTAACCCTTGCATTTGTACATATTATGGGAATTCCATTGACTGGAACATCTGTTAACCCTGCACGTAGTATAGCACCAGCATTATTTATTGGTGGGCAAGCACTCGAGCAAGTTTGGGTATTTATTTTAGCGCCAATTATAGGGGCAATAATTGCAGGCACATTATATAAAGGATTAAACTCAGAGGATGATTAAATCCTCTTACTTTTTTTTAAATTTTAATACTTCCAACGTAAGTGTAACCTTTGATATTTTCAAAATTATTCTTGACTTCAAATTCAAATGAATCTTCATTAGATACATACATATGAGCCAAAGCTATTCCAACATCAATCGGGTTCCATTTTTTAAGAATTTGACGTTTTAAAATATTCTGTTTCATCTGATAAACATCAAAACCATCATCTGTATGTTTAAAATACCATGGTTGTGAGTTAATAGCTGAGGGAGCAAGATGTGCAGGAATCAATTTTTCATCTTCAAAATCACAAATTTTAGCTAAGTCTTTTCTTCTGAATTTAGAAGAATCCCTTGTCATTTCCTCAGATTTACCAAAAGCTATTGCAATTACAAATTCAGAAGTTTTATTCTTTGGAATATCCATTCCAACCCAGCAGGTTCCAATATCCCTACTCTGAAGATATAAACAAAGTTGTTGAAAAATAAAACCGATATTTGTTAAATAATTTTCTTTTTTCTCAGAGTAAATTGTTAAATAGTAAGGAGCAGACCAGCGATTACGAACATTAACATCATCACGTGTTAAAATTTCATAATTATAATTAATTTCACTATTCAAAGGTTTAACAGAGTTCATGAAATCATGAATCAAATCCATGTCAATAATTTCATCCGAATATTTACGGCAAGATTTTCTAATGTAAATTTGTTCTTGTAAATTCATTACCAACACATCTTTAAATAATCATTATTAAAATTTATGAAACTAAAATCCATCTTCAAAATAAAATAATTTACATAATGTGTAATGATTAATTCTGTTTCATTTCAATAAATACAAGACATACATATTTTTATCTAATCTGATTAATCTTTATTAAAATTTAAATAATATCTAAAAGATAAACTATACATAAGGTGAATATATGAAAATTGTAATCGCAATTGGAGGATCCATTTTACTTAAAGAATACGATTGTAAAAAATTCCAAGAATATAGTACTATTTTAAAAGATTTAGCCACTGAACATGAATTATTCGTTGTTGTAGGTGGTGGAAAACCTGCTAGGGAATACATTAGTGTGGTTCGTGATTTAGGTGCCGGTGAAGCACAATGCGATGATATTGGAATTGAAGTGACAAGAATTAATGCTAAATTAATGTTATCTGCACTTGGTGATGCTGCATATCAAAGAGTTCCACACAATTTCCAAGAAGCTTTAGAATTCTCTGCTACTGGAAAAATAATCGTAATGGGTGGAACTGAACCTGCACACAGTACTGATGCAGTATCTGCTATTTTAGCAGAATACATTCAAGCAGACAAACTCATTAACTTAACTTCTGTTGATGGAATGTATACAAAAGACCCTAATAAATTTGATGATGCGAAACTCATTCCTGAAATCACAGCAACAGAATTACTCAACTTTTTAAGTGGTAAAGATGTTAAAGCAGGAACTTACGAATTCTTCGATACAACTGCTGTTCAAATGATTAAGAGATCTGATTTAGAAACTATCATTACAAACGGTTTTAAACCAGAAAACTTAATTAAAGCAGTTAACGGAGAAACTGTAGGAACAAAAATTATTAACGAATAGGTGATTTAGTGGATAATCTTGTTGATATTGGACTGAATTTAATGCATTCTTCATTTAAAAAAGATAGAATTGAAATTATTGAAGAAGCAAAAAAAGTTGGAGTTAACCAATTCATTATTACAGGGACTAATGTACATTCAAGCCATATGGCTGTCGAATATGCTTCAAAATACCCTGGAACTCTATTTTCAACTTCAGGTGTTCATCCCCATGATGCTAAAACATGCAATGGACACACAATGTTTGAACTTGAAAAAATCGCTAAAAATGATTGTGTTGTAGCTATTGGAGAATGTGGTCTTGATTATAACAGAAACTTCTCCCCACAAGATTTACAAAGAAAATGGTTTGAAGCTCAAATAGAAGTAGCTGAAATGACAAATTTACCTTTATTTTTGCATGAAAGAGAAGCACATGAAGATTTATACAATATATTAAAAAGACATGATAGTGTTATTGAAAAATCAGTAGTACATTGTTTTACTGGAACAAAACAAGAAGCACAAAATTACATTGATTTAGGATGTTTTATTGGTATTACAGGATGGATTTGTGATATGAAAAGAGGGAGAGAACTTCAAGAAGCAGTGAGTGTGATTCCTCCTGAAAAATTAATGATTGAAACAGATGCACCATTTTTAATACCTAAAAATTTCGATTTTAAACCTAGAAAAAATAGAAACGAACCAAAATATTTACCTCATATCCTCAAAACAATTGCACTTTGCATGGGAATGGATGCAGAAGAACTTGGAGAACAAGTTAGTAAAAATACTAAAGAATTTTTTAAAATATAAGGAGATGAAAAAATGGCAGTAGAACCTCACAAACATTGTCCAATATGTGGAACCCCAATTCCATTGAATGAACTTGTATGCTCACCAGATTGTCAAAAAGTCTGGGATGCAAGATTAGCGCAAACTAGAAGAACCAGAATTATCTTATATGTAGTAATTGCAATATTCTTAATAATATGGGCAATTATGACTTTCATAAAATAGGGATATAAATGATTTTAACCTCTTCAAATACACTTGTTACCAAAGAAATAGTCGAATATAAAGGATTGGTTACTGGTGAATCCCTCATTGGATCAAATATTTATAAAGACTTATTTTCCGGTGTTCGTGATGTTGTAGGTGGAAGAACATCCAAATATGAAGAAGAATTAAAAAAAGCAAGAGACATTGCCTTTAAAAGTATGGAAGAGAAAGCTGAAAATTTAGGTGCAAATGCCATAATTGGACTTAAAATATCTTACGACAATCTTGGCGGCACTATGGGAAATACAATTCTTGTAACTGCTTATGGTACTGCAGTAAAATGTGAATAAAATGAAATTTAAAGTACCCGAAAAACCTGAAAATTTAGAAGAAAAAATTTTATGCATAGCTTTTGGTACTTTAGTCGGTACTGCGGTTTATGCAATATTTCTCTACTTAAATATAGCAATTTTTGGTTGGAATTTAGGGTTAATTTTTGCACCATTACTTGCAGGATATGCTGAGACAATGCTTGCAGAAAGGATGCTTAATACTGATACCGGTGCTATAAGTGCATTTATCCTTTTTGCAGGTACAACATTTTATAGTTTTATTTTAGTGAATCCTACACTTGGTGCGAATTTTCTCACATTCGGAGCAGCAGCAGTAATTCTACAAGCTGCGTTTCCTACATTAATAAATTACATATTACTTGTTATTGTAATTAGTGCTGTTTTTTATGTTTTAAGATTTATTAAAACAACCATTGCAAGTATTTATCTTAAAATAAAAATTATAGTGTACAAATATCTTCTCAAAAGACCATTTGAAATTAAACCTAAAGTTATTGAATATTATGATGAACTAAGAAATAATCAAGAGATCAATAGCCTAGGAGTTATTTTTATGACCAGTACTGATGTTCCAGACAAGAATATTATTAATTTAGGTCAATTTCAATCAACAGTAATTTTAGAAAAGGAACCCGAACTATTGAAATTAAATCCAAAAGAAAAGGAAACCCACACTTTAACAATATTAAAATCCGGAAAAGATAAATGTTTAATTGGTCTAACTGATAAAATAAAAGCCGCTGGTGGTAACGGCGTTATCGATTTAGACATTCAATACATTAAAATTGGGTTTGGTGGTGAAAGTTACCAGATAAGTGCAATGGGAATGGGAGTATATATTAAAAGGTGAAAATATGGATAAAAAAATGATTGTATCAATGATAGGATATATTGTAGCATTACTAATTCCAATCGTTGGATTAGTATACGGAGCAATATTGTTTTTCTTTAAAAAAGAAGAACCAACATATCGCAAACATGGAAGATTAATTATTTACTTCTCAATCGTGATCTTTGTTGCAACACTTATCGTTAGATACTTAATGGGCGCATTTTAGTAAAAAAATTTTTGGTTAAATGAAATAACTTTCAGATTATTTCATTTAATCTTTTTTTAAATTCATTATTTTTCTTACAATTCATAATAGCTTTTTTTAAAATTTCTTTTTCAGAATCAATGTCTTCTGATTTTTGATAAATATTTATCAATGCTTCATATGCTTTTATAGAATCAGGTAAAGTAAAAATAACCCGCTTGTATAAATCAATGGCTTCACTAAATTCACCCTTGTTTTCCAAGTATTGAGCTTCATTCATAAGGTAAGAGATATTTTTAAATTTGCCATCACTTTTAGATTTTGTTTTCCCTTTTACATTTTTCAATTTATCAAAAATGTCTTCTGCAATATCTGCATTGAAATTTTCTCCAACTTTTCTCTCTTTAGCCATTATATCACCTTAAGGCACAACGCCTAACATTTTTAATGCCATGTAGAAAATTACCGCTGAAAATATTATTTTTAACTTTTTTTGAGGAACTCTATGAGCCATTTTTGCACCAAAAGCAGCCATAGGTACAGAAAAACATGCAATTAAAACTAAGTTAATAATGCTTACATAACCTATTGAATAGGGAAATGTACTTACGCCCCAACCAGAAATCATGTAGGATAAAAATCCTCCAACTGCTGTTAAACTAATAAATATTGAAGAGGTTCCTATTGCTTCAATCATTGAAAATCCAAGAAGTGCAGTTAGAATAGCTATTAAAAATATTCCTCCACCAACACCTAAAAGTCCAGATGAAAATCCGACAAGTAAACCAATAATTCCAGTAGTTACCAAGTTAAATGAAAATCTGGCTTTTTTCCTTTCCTTATTAATATTAACAATATTGTTAAAAGTAATGAAAAGCAATAAAAGGCCAAATATGATTTCCAATGTTCTTGAAGGTAATGCTGATGCAACAAAACCACCGGCAAAACCACCAATAATTCCAAAAATGCCTAAGCGGATTCCAGGTTTTAAAATATTATCCATTGATTTCGTGTGCCTATAAGCACCACTAAGTGATGTTGGAATAATAATTGCTAGGCTTGTTCCAAATGAAATTAAAATAGCAAGATCTGGTGAAACACCTATATATTTTAATAAGAAAAATTGAAGAGGAGTTATTAAAAATCCACCACCAACCCCTAAAAGTCCTGATGCGAAACCTGCACATATACCAATTAAAATTAAACCAATGAAATATTCGATTGTAAACATAGCATCACTTATTTATAATAATTAATATTAAACTATTGTTAATGAAACTTAATAAAACTATCTTAGTTGGGTTTTTATTTATATTACTTGGAGCAGTAATATTAGTATCCGATATTTTAAATCCAATTATAAGACCGGTAACTCATTTATTTTTAATGGGATCATCAAAAGGAAAAGACATTATGTTTTTTGGCATTTTAGGATTGCTTTTAATTTTATCCCAATGCATACCCCAAAAAGTTGATGTTACCAAGTATTTAAAGATATCAATAGTTCTTGGATTTGTTTTGCTAATTTTAGGAAATCTTTTAGAAGTAATGTTTAGATTGCAAATGAACATTAAACTTAACAGTGTTTTCTGTTCCATGTCAGGAACAATGAGTTCCACCAGCATTTTACATACTCATTTATTAAAATCAGTTTTAGGTGAAGTTTTAACTCATATTATCGGACCATTAATTCAAAGCGACATCAATACTGGTGTTGGTCTATACTCCTATGTTCCAAATATTGGTTTCTTATTAATTTTAATTTTTCCAGTTTTATTTATTACACTCATTTTAGCAAATCAGAAAAGACCATGGTTGACAAACTTTTTAGTTGCTTTCTTTTCCAGTTGCCTTCTTATTGGATCATTTGATGGAGGACTTTGGGCAACACCATCATTAGTAGGTCTTTTAGGATTATGGATTGTTTATAGAAACGGTTACTACTTAAACTTACATTTAGGAACCCTTATAAAAGATAAAAAATTATTAAAAGATAACGACGGTATTCAACCACCCTATAGAAATATTGGTTTAAGTGAAGTAAAATATTTATTTAATAGATCTTTACCATTCCTAATAATCCTTATTGTGATAGCTTTAAGGTTTACTGTAGCTTTTGCAGGTGCAGAACCTGATTATTATACTGTAGAAATAGCAGAGATATCTGACAATGTTGATTTTGGGAATATTCCAATTGAAAAAATAAATAATGAAACCTATCATGTAGATTCCAGTTATAATGAAATGGAATTAATTAATGATTTAAAAGTACCATTAAATAATTCCTGCAAATACTACACAGTTTCTTGGAATGCATATTCCTATTTATAGATTTTTAATATGTCCACTATATCTAATTTTTCTGCCCTAAAGTCATTGAGTTTGCTATCAGATGCATAACCTAATGCAATTCCTGCAATAATACTTTCATCATCAGAAATTTGTAAGTTTTTACGTATAATTTCAGGATATTTAACAAGTTCATAAGCAGGAATTGAATCAATGCCTTTTTCAGTTGCAGCAAGCATCAAACTCATTGAAAAGCACCCAAATCATAAACATACCACATAGGAGATGTTTTTACCATTGTAATATATGCAATAACAGGTGCATTGAAAAGGACAGGTTGAGAAGATCTAAACTCTTTTTGAATTATAGGATTTTCACCAACACTTTCTACAAGATTCCCCATGTTTTTTAAAGCACGCACTCCAAAATCTTCTCTGTGGCCAGTTGGCAGATCAGAATCTCCCGGTATTTCATCAGCATTTTTACCAATCCAAGCTTCACGGATTTTATCCAAAGATTTCCCAGTTGAAATATAAACATTCCAAGGTTGTGTATTACCCCATGATGGTGACATACTAGCAATCTTTACTATTTCATATAAATCTTCATCTGGAATTGAATCTTTTTTAAAATCGCGAGCAGAATATCTTTTTTCCATTAATTCTTTGAAATTCATGATAATAGTATGATAATATAAGATATAAATATAACTAATAAAACATGGAATAATCAAATTATTCCTAAAGTAAACTGAATAGCAATACTTACAATAATAATAGCAATCCAACAGGTAGCTCCAAGAATTATTGGTTTTGTTCCAGATTTAACTAATTTTACAATATCAGTATGTAATCCAATAGCTGCCATAGCCAATATGATAAAAAATTTACTTAATTCTTTAAATGGCAAAAATACATTTGCATCCACACCTAAACTTACTGCAAGAGTCGTAATAACGGAAGCAATTACAAAATATAAAATAAACATTGGAAATGCTTTTTTAAGTGAAAATTCCCCACCAACATACTCTGATTTTTTTGAAGTGAAAACTGATAATGCTAAAGTAATTGGAATAATAGCTAATGTACGTGTCAATTTAACAGTGCTTGCTTTATCAAGGGTTTGACTTCCAAGTCCCCACATATTATCCCAGGTAGCAGCAGCTGCAGTTACAGATGAAGTGTCATTAATTGCAGTTCCTGCAAATAGACCAAATGGTCCTCCATCAACTGTTGAAAAACCGATTATTTTTCCTAAAAATGGGAACATAATTGCTGCAAGAACATTAAAGAAGAATATTACAGAAATTGATTGTGCGACTTGTTCTTCATCTGCATTAATTACAGGTGCTGTTGCAGCAATAGCTGATCCCCCGCAAATTGATGAACCAACACCAATTAGTATTGCTGATTTTTCCTCAATATTTAGAACTTTTTGCATAATAAATGCAACAATTAAAGCGACAGAAATTGTTGCAATAATAATTGGAAGAGACTGAATTCCAGTTTGTAAAATTATATTCAAATTCAAACCAAACCCTAAAAGAACAACCGCAGCTTGTAGAACATATTTAGATGTGAAATTTATTCCTTCATCACACTTTTCTTTTTTATGCCATACAAAAGCAATTAACATTCCAAAAATAATTGAAATAATTGGACCACCTATGACAGGGAATAAATTTCCCAAAATTAAGGATGGAATGGCAATAATTAAACAGACTAACACACCGGGAAAATATTTAAAAAATGAATTTAACATTTAATCACCAAATTATTTTTATAGAACATAATTATATAAAAAAGTTTATTTTTATAAATAAAATTTTATATACACAAATTCAATTAAGAGTTATGAAAAAAGTCTATTTAATTTTACCAATTCTAGCGGGAATAATGTTTGGATCAGGAGGAGTATTCGTCAGAACATTAATTGCAAATGGAATTGATTCAACAACACTTCTTTTTTTAAGGTTTTCAATAGCAATTATCCCAATAATAATAGCTATTTTAGCAACCGATAAAAATTTGTTTAAAATAAATTTAACTGACATACCATTATTCTTAATTTGTGGAATCAGTATTGTAGGACTTAACCTATGTTACAACGAATCCATGGGGAGTGTCCCACTTTCACTAGCAGCAGTGTTATTATCACTTGCCCCAATCTATGTTCTCATTATTGCATATTTTGCATTTGGAGAAAAAATTACAAGTAAAAAATTAATCTGCATGACATTAGCTATTTTCGGATGCGTCTTAATGACTGGTGTTTTAGAAACTAGTTTAAATAATCTTCCATTTTATGGAATAATCGCAGGCATTGGTGCAGGATTATTTTGGGCAGTTTATTTAATGGCTTCTAAAAAATCAATTGAAAATGGAAAACACACTTTTACAATCCTCATTTATTCCATTACATTTATTTCAATAGGGTTACTACCCTTTACAAATTTTGGGCAAATAACAAACTTTATTTCAATCAATCCAATTTTAATCATGATATTCTTAACAATGCATTCAACATTTTCATTTGCTCTTCCATATATTTTCTCAACTGTGAGTTTAGAACATATAGATTCAGGAATATCTTCAATATTATTATCTGGAGCAGAACCCTTTGCAGCACTCATATTTGGATTAATTTTTTACTCAGAAGTTCCAACAGTTCTAATGTCTTGTGGATTCATATTAACCATTATTGCAATGACTATGTTAAGTAGAAAAGAAGAGATTAATTAAAAAAATGAAAAAGCTTTCACCAATTAATGATTTAATATAAACATCGATAAAGATTACACAATCTATCGAATATTATGAAACAAAGCTAAAAATATTTTTGTCTCCAAATAATTTTGAAAATTAAAAAACTCTTTTTTTTAAAAAAACTTATTAATTTAAAAAATAAACCTTAACATATGATTTTAAGCATTATTATACCTACCTACAATGAAGAGGAATACCTCCCCATTCTTCTAGATAGCATAAAAGAACAAAGTTTTGATGATTATGAAATTATTGTAGCAGATGCAAATTCAACTGACAATACTCGAAAAATAGCTCAAGAATATGGTTGTATAATAGTAGAAGGAGGATTACCTGCAGTGGGTAGAAATAATGGTGCTAATGTTGCAAAAGGAGACATTTTACTTTTTCTTGACTCAGATTTAAAACTAACAGACGATTATCTAAGAGATGTTGTTTATGAATTTAAAATGGAGAGATTAGGAATATCAATTACACGTATGGAACCACTTTCAAATAAAGTTGAAGATAAGTTATTCCATGATTTTGCAAATTATTTTATGATTGGTGTTGAAAACATAAAGCCTCATGGTGCTGGATGTTATGGAATCATTGCAAAAAGAAAATTACATGAAGAATGTGATGGATTTGATGAATCTCTAAATTTTGGTGAAGATACAGACTATATTGAAAGATTAGCTAAAAAAGAACGTTTTAAAGTTTTAAGAAAAGCTAAAATTGGTGTTTCAACAAGAAGGCTTGAAGAAGAAGGAATTACTACATTAATTAAACAATATGGTAAAAGTACTGTTAATGACTTTTTAGGCAGAAGAACTGATTCCAATGATATAAATTATAATTTTGATCATGGTAATGACCGAGTTAATGAATCAAAAATGCCAAGACTTGAAAAAAGTGCAGAAAAGATTAATGACATTAAAGAATCTTATACTGAGTCAAAAGAAAAAATAAACAAAGCTAGATCCCTTTTAAATACTAAAACTGAAAGAGATAAAAAAAGAGTCTTTTACTGTGTTTGTGGTGAAGGAATGGGACATGCAATAAGAACTGGAGTAATTGTTGACAACATCAAAGATGAATATGATGTCTATTTATTCTCAAGCGACAGAGCTTACGAGTATTTAAAATCAAAATTTGACAATGTCTATAAAATTGGCGGATTTAATACAGTCTACATCAACAATAAAGTAGATAATTTAAAAACTCTTTCGAATGCTCTAAAAAGAAATCCCAGCAATATGAAAACAGGATATGAAAATTTATATAAAAAAGCAAGAGAATTTAGACCCGATGTTATAGTAACTGATTTTGAAATTTACGCAACAATGGTCTCTAAACTCCTCAATATCCCTTTAATCAGTTTAGACAACATCCATATGATTACCCAAACAAAAATTGATTACCCGAAAGACAAATATGTTGAAATGGTCAAAGCAAAAGGAGTAATTAAAACATATGTTGTTAAACCAAAAGTACATATCCTTACAAGTTTCTTTTATCCTAAAGTAAAACCTAGAAAAAATGCTATAATCTACCCTCCAATTATCCGTGAAGATATTTTAAAATTAGAACCTAAAGAAGGTGACCACGTAATTGTCTATCAAACAAGTAAAGAAAGTGGAAAACTCGTTCGCAAATTAAAATCTCTAAATAATGAAAAATTCATTGTTTATGGATTTAATAAAGATGAAAAAGATGGTAATTTAACTTATAAAAAGTTTAATGAAGATGTCTTTTATGATGATTTAGCATCTTCTAAAGCAGTTATTTGCAATGGTGGATTTACATTCATATCAGAAGCAATATCCCTTAAAAAGCCAATTTATTCCGTTCCAGCTATTGGGAATTTTGAGCAAACATTAAATGGATTTTATGTTCAAAAATTAGGTTACGGAGAATATCATGAAATCATGAATGCTTCAAAAGTTAAAAAATTCTTATCAAAACTTCCAAAATATCAAAAAAGACTTGAAAAAGTTAAAAAAACAAATAATACTGGAATCATACGTGAATTAAAATATAGAATTGAAAAATATTCAAAAGAGTAAAATATATTAAAATTATAACATATAATGTTTTGGACACAAAAAATCAAAACAATCATGATAAATAAAAATTGAGAGTTAATGATTTAGAAATAGACTATATTGAAAATCATGTTTTTATAAAAGATTATTATTTAACATTTAAATTTAGATGAAATGAACTTTGAATAAAAATATTTCAATTTTAAAAAAAGATATATTATAATAAATACAAATA
>CAYFRZ010000029.1:0-17018 GCA_964345675.1 uncultured Methanobrevibacter sp. | reverse complement strand
AATATTTTAATAAAAAATCAACAGACCTACCAAAAACTAATTTTGGCGGACACCCATCAATGAAAAAAAAACAATCAAAATTCTAAAAATAGTAAAATAATTATAGCCAAATTAATTAAAAGTATAGCTATAATTTTCTTGCAAAAACCATATATCCACTATGACCAACCATACGTGTTTTTGGTCTAACACCTTGAGGTCTAACTTCAAGACCACGTTCTAGAATCTCAATAATTTCAATATCATAAAATCCTAATTTTTTAGCAATGCGATAAGAAATTTCCGCTTGATCAATGTAAGGTGCATAAACTGTTAACCATCCACCAACATTTAAAGAGTCCATTACTTCTTCAAATACTTCGAACGGTTTTGGTAAATCTAAAAAGATCAAATCAATTTTATCTTCATCGATTCCATCTTTAATATTCTTATTTTTAACATGAACATTAGTAATTCCAAATTTTTCAATGTTTCTCTTGGCAACTTGAGCAAAGTCCTCCCTAATTTCATATGTAAATACATCACCTTCAGGACCAACAACATTTCCAAAATTTAGTGCAATAGCTCCAGCACCAGTTCCTGCATCAACAACACGAGAACCAGAACCTAAACCAGTATGTGCCAATACCAATCCAATATCTTTTTTAAGAAGAATTGAACATCTTCTATCCATTATATCAATGAAATCATTGATATTTGGTTTCATAATTTTAAATGTGTGGTCTAAGTGGCTTTTAACCTCATCACCGATATCTGCATTGTCCAATACATCAGCAGACACTATTCCCAAATCACTTTGAAAATCTTCACCAGGCTTTAAAACATACTTTTTACCACGTTCATCTAAAATCATTTTCATTATTCTAACTCCGCTAATCTTTTAACTCTTTTCAAGGAATCCGGGTGAGTGGACAATAATTCCATAATTCCATTTTTCCTTGAAATTTTAACATCAGAATTCGCAAGTTTTCTTAATTCATCATCAGATATTTTTCCATCGCCATCAAAGTCAATTTGTTGGAAGTCAGAAACATCATGTCTTGCATTGTTTACATCATTTACAAAGAATGCTCTATTTGTATTTACTTCAGAAATTGTTTTTTTATCACATCTAGCAGCACCATAAGATAATTTATAAAGTGCAGAGACTAATGCGGCTGGACGATTTCCAAATTCAACACTTGCTTCATCAGCATAATATTCACGAGTTCTTGAAATAAATAGCACCAGCAATTGGCCAATTAAATAGAACACATATCCAAGAATTCCAATTACAAATGCACCACCGTTATCATTATCTCCTGAAAACATGAATGATAATGCAATGTAATAACAAATCATTGGAATAACACTAACTGCAGCAGTAACAATCATATCATTATGTTTAATATGACCCATTTCATGACCAATAACTGCTTTCAACTCATCACGCTCAAGCAATCCCAAAATTGGACGAGTGATAGCAATATGACCACTCCTACTTGACCTACCATATGCAAATGCATTTGGAATATTAATTTCAGATAAACCTATTTCAGGTTTTGGAATTCCAGCTGCATCCGCCAATTCTTGAACCATTTGATGAATATGAGGTGCTTCTGCTTCAGATAATGGTCTTACATTCATAGAACGTTTTACCAAAGCTGGTCCAAACCAATATTGTAAAAATACGATTACTAAACTTGCTCCAAAGTATAATTTCCAACTACTTATGCCTAAATAGAATCCCACAAGCATTATAAGGAAATATACTATTGAAAACATTATCACAGATGTAAGAATCATCCTTAACTTAAGTTTCCATGTATTGTTCATCATTAACACCTAAAATTTTTGTTGTAAACATAGTTTTCAAATGCTTACTTTAACTATATATTACATTAGATTTCATATACTTTAAAAGTTAAACAAAAAATAATTTAATTACAAAAATACATAAATGTTACTATATAAAAAATGGTGATTAAATGAGCGGACCATGGGTAGAAAAATATAGACCACAAAAATTAGAAGATATTGTAGGACAAAAACAAATTATTACAAGATTACAAAAATATGTAGGCGAAGAAAGTATGCCTAACTTAATGTTCACAGGTCCTGCAGGAGTAGGTAAAACAACCACAGCCTTAGCATTAGTAAAATCCATTCTAGGAGAATACTGGAGACAAAACTTTTTAGAATTAAATGCATCAGATGCAAGAGGAATTGAAACTGTAAGGAATAATATTAAAAATTTCTGTAGATTAAAGCCTGTTGGCGCTCCATTTAGAATAATATTCTTAGACGAAGTAGACAATATGACAAAAGATGCTCAACATGCTCTTCGTCGTGAAATGGAAATGTATACTAAAACCGCTTCATTTATACTTTCATGTAATTACTCATCAAAAATTATTGATCCAATTCAATCCAGATGTGCAATATTTAGATTTGCTCCAATCAAAGGAGAGGAAATTAAAGAACGTTTACAATATATTTGTGAAACTGAAGGATTCAAAGCAGACGATAAGGGACTCGAATCAATTGTTTATTTTGCTGAAGGAGATATGAGAAAAGCAGTAAATGTCCTTCAAGCTGCAACATCCGAAGGAGAAACAGTTACTGAAGATTCCGTTTATGAAGTTGTCTCAAAAGCCAAACCACAAGATATTGGAAATATGATAAATAAAGCATTAATGGGTGACTTTATGGGTGCCCGTACTCTCCTAAGAGAAACAATGGTGCTTCAGGGAACCAGTGGAGAAGATATGGTTACTCAAATTTACCAAGATGTTTCCAAAAGAGTTCTTGAAGGGAAAATGGATGCATCAATATACATGGATTTAATAGAATCCATTGCTGAATGTGATTTTAGAATAAGAGAAGGAGCAAATCCAAGAATACAACTCGAAGCTTTATTGACTCAATTCTTATAAGGTATAGAAATGTTATGGACTGATAAATACCGACCACAAGAATTAAATGAAGTGGTAGGTAATAAAAAAGAGATTAAAATAATCACAGATTGGGTTAACTCCTGGAAATCCAATAACCCCCAAATACCACTACTTTTAGTTGGTCCACCAGGTATTGGAAAAACAACTCTAGCTCAAATTATTGCAAAAGAATTTTCAGAGCATATTGAGCTTAACGCTAGTGATAAACGTTCACAAGAAGTCATCAAAAACACAATTGGAGAATCATCATCTTCAAGATCCCTCTTTGGAGATGAATATAAATTAATTATTCTTGATGAAGTAGATGGTATCCACGGAAGTAATGATCGTGGAGGAGTTAAAGCTATTGGAGATATAATTAAAAGCTCAAAGCATCCAATGATTTTAATAGCCAATGATTTTTACTCAAAAAGATTACAATCTATAAAACCAAAATGCCAAGTAATAAAAATGAAAAAGTCAAGATGGAATTCCATCTCAAAACTTTTAAGAGAAATTGCTATAAAAGAAGGAGTTGATGCAAATCCGCAAGCATTAAAAGAAATTGCCGTAAAATCACAAGGAGATGTTAGATCAGCAATTAATACCTTGCAAGCACTTTCCAGTAAAGATACTAAACTTGAAGTGAGTGATGTTGAAAATATGAAAACAAAGGACAGTCGTTCCGATATTTTTAATGCAATTACTGGTGTATTAAAAAGTAAAACACCTGCTCACGTTAAAGAAGCTATGTGGATTGAAGAAGACCCAACACTAGTTATGGAATATATTGCTGAAAACATTCCAAGAGAATACAAGAAAAAAGATGAGATTAAAAAAGCATATGATTACATATCAAAAGCAGATATTTTCTTTGGAAGAACACAAAGTAGTAGAAATTATGGTTATTGGAAGTATGCAAGTGACTTTATGGGGATTGGAGTAAGCAATTCTAAGCATGAAACATATAAAAAGTTCACAAAAATCCAAACTCCAACCATCTTTACATTGATGAGCCGTAATAGAGGTAAAAGAAATCTTAGAGATGGAATCGCCGAAAAAATGTCGATAAAATTACATATTTCACATGCAATAGCTATTTCAATGTTTCCATATCTTGAAATAATGTTCAAAAATGATGAACTTGCATGGGAGATTTCTGATTATTTGGAACTTGAAGATAGTGAAATCAAAAGATTTAGATCTAAAAAGATTCCTAAAAAAGTCATTACAAAAATGGAAAAACAAAAAGCTCAAATGAGAGTTGAAGAACGTGACAGACGTGCTGAAGAGCTTAAAAATCAAATGATGAATGTTGTAGTTGAAGAAAATGATGAAAGTGAACTTCAATTTGAGATTCCCAGTGAAAATTCTGCTAAATTTGAAGAAATACCTGAAAATGAAGTGCATAGTGAAGAAATTATTCCTGAAGAACCTGTTGAAGAAGAATTTCACCCAGAAACAGAAGAAGAAAAATCTAATAAAGTGGAAGAAAAGCCAAAAGAGAAAAAGAAAAATGACAAACAAGTTTCATTGTTCAGTTTCTAACTTTTTCTCAATGAATTCTGCTGCTTTAACAACATTTTCCCTATATTGAGGAGCCACATCTTCTAAAAATTCACTAAACGAAACAGCCAAATCATTTTTATTTTTATTTTCAATTAATTTTTGACCATCCATTTCTAAAAATGAATTAATCCATTCTATAGGAACATTAATCAGTGGATAAATTTCATTAGAATTACTATTGAAGTTTAAACCTTCACCTTTAAAAATTCCTTCAAAAATATCATTTACTTGATCATCCAAAATCAATGGATTAACCATTAAATCATAATCCCCCTCATAAACTAATTTAGCACCATATTTACGAGTATACGGTTCCATGATTAGTTCGATGATAAAATTATTTTTAGGCATTAAAACAGTAGAATTTGGTTTAATTTCCAAAGCTAAGTGTTTTGAAGACTTTGAACAAATCTTTTGGAATAATGAACTTCTTACAATATCAATTTCAGGAAAATGTTTATTGAAAGTGGATTGTCTTTTTCTTGAAAATTTTGAAAATCTTAAATTATTAATGTAGATTTTATCTGAAGTATATGAAATAAAACGACTATCCACACCAATTATTTTTAGAAATTTCAATACATCTTTTTTAGATTTTGAAAATTCTTCTTTTTCATCACTAATCCCTGAAATATCAAACATTAAATCCATACTATTCCCCTAAATTAAGTGTTTGCTTTAAAGCATTTTCCATATCATCAATAGGAGCATTTCTACCTGTCCAAATTTCAAAGCTTTCTGCTCCTTGATAAAGCAACATTTTAATTCCATAAACTGGTTTTGCACCCGCTTTAATAGCTTCTTTTATTAAAACAGTTTCATTAGGATTATAAACTGCATCAAAGACAACTAAATCTTCATGCATATTTTCTGCCCTAGCAATAGGTTCATCATCAGCATGAGGATGCATTCCAATTGGAGTGGTATCAATCAAAATATCTGCATTAACCAAATAACTATTAATTTTTGAAATAGAATCAGCAAAAACCCCATTAATTAACCCTGAATCCAAAATATCACTAGCCAATCCTTTAGCCCTATCAATATTTCTATTTAAAATTGTGATAGATTTTGCACCATATTTTGCAAGATAAAATGAAATAGCCCGTGATGCACCACCCGCACCTGCAACTACAATATTTTTATTTTTAATATGTGTAATCTCTTCAATTGCCCTTACAGCACCAATTCCATCAGTATTATATCCTTTTAAATTTTTAAAATCAATAGTATTAACAGCACCAATCAAACTAGCCACATCATCAATTTCATCTAAAAATTGCATTACTTCAATTTTATGGGGAATTGTAACATTAAATCCTTTAATATTTAAAGATTCGGCACCATCAATTGCTGATTTCAAATTATTAGGATCAACATCAAAAGCAACATATACATAATCCATCCCCAATTTATCAAATGCAGCATTATGCATAGGAGGTGAAAAACTATGTTCAACCGGATGCCCAATTAAACCTACAATATTTGTACTACCTTTAATTTTCATATAATACTTAATTGATTAACAAAGATTATATAAATTTGTATATACATAATTAGAATATATTATATCATTTATAAGGAGAACAAAAATGGAATTTACAAAACCAAGAGGTACAAGGGATTTTTTATTTGAAGAAATGAGAGAAAGAAAACAAGCAGAAAGTACCTTAAGAAAAGTATTTGAAAATTATGGTTATCAAGAGATTCAAACCCCATTATTTGAAGAATTAAAGTTATTTACAACAAAATCCGGAGAAGAAATTGTAAACCAATTATACAATTTTAAAGATAAATCCAACAGAGAATTAACATTAAGACCCGAAATAACTGCACCAGTTGCTAGATTGTATTTGAATGAACTTGAAAAAACAGCAACAAAACCGATCAAACTTTATTATTATGGAAGTTGTTTTAGATATGAAAGACCTCAAAAAGGTAGATTCAGACAATTTTGGCAATTTGGTTGTGAACTAATTGGTGCTAAAACACCTCAAGGAGAAGCAGAAGTTATCGCGCTTTGTACTGATGCAATTAATTCCCTTGGAATTACCACTGCAGATGTTAATCTTAATCATTTAGGAATAATCAGGGGTTTATTCAAACACTTTGATATTTCCGTAGAAACTCAAAGAGAAATTATGGTTGTTATCGATAAAGGAGATAAAGAATTACTTATAGAATCTTTAAGTGGAAATGAGCCAGTTATTAATAATAATGAATTAAACCAAATTTTATTAAAATTGATTGATCTTGTAGGGGACAAATCCATCATACCAAAAGTTGAGGAATTAATAGCTCCTTATGAAGAAGCAAAAATAGCATTAGACGAACTTAAAGAATTAATTTTGCTTTTAGATGCATTCCAAGTTGAAAATTATACCCTAAACTTAGGTGTTGCAAGAGGACTTGACTATTATACTGGAATTGTATTTGAAATTTATGTTCCAGAACTTGGTGCTCAAAAACAAATCTGTGGTGGAGGATCATATAGTCTTGTTAAACTCTTTGGAGGTCAAGAAGTAGAATCCACTGGTTTTGCTTTAGGTTTTGACAGATTAATGAATGCTATTGAAGAACTAACAGATAAAGAAGAATTACCTTCTCACTTAGATGTTTATGTAGCTCCTATTTCCAAAGAGGTTAGATCAAAAGCGTTTGAAATAACCCAAATTTTAAGGAAAAATGGTTTTAAAACTGATGTTGATTTAAATGGTAAGAAGTTCAAAAAATTAATGAATTATGCAGATAAAATCAAAGTTAAAAAAATAATTATAATTGGTGCTAATGACCTCGAAGAGGGTAAAGTTACTGTTAAAAATATGATTAGTGGTGAACAAGAATTAGTTGATATTGATAATGTTGTAAATTATCTTAAAGAGGAATAAGAATGGAAATCAACTTCAGACATGAAATTAATGGTATTAAATTAATTACCGCTATTGCACAAGATAATAAAACAAATCAAATTTTGATGATTGCAAATATGAATAAAGAAGCCTTAATTAAAACAATTGAAACTGGTAAAGCCCACTACTGGAGCACTTCAAGAAACCAATTATGGCTCAAAGGTGAAAGTTCAGGTCATTTTCAAGAAGTTGAAGAAATCCTTGTTGATTGCGATATGGATGCAATTGTTCTAAAAATCAGTCAAACCGGTGCTGCCTGCCATGAAGGATATGTTTCATGTTTTTACAGAAAATTAAACACAAAAAACGAAGTTGACATTGAAAATTTAAAAGAAAAAGATTTAGAAGTCATTCTAGAAAGACTTGTAAACCCAGAAGACGTGTATTAAAATGAGATGTATAATACCAGATACAAGTGCGGTCATTATAGGTGCAATAACTAAATTACTTGAAAAAGAAGATATTGATTATCCTGAAATTATTGTACCTGAAGCAGTTGTTTGTGAACTTGAACACCAAGCTAATGCTAATAGATCAGAAGGTAAAAGAGGATTAAAAGAATTACAAAAATTACAAGAGCTTCAATATGATGGGGAACTATCCATTAGCTTTAAAGGAAAAAGACCTACAAATTATGACATTAAATATGCTAAAAGTGGAGAAATTGATAGTATAATAAGAGATTTAGCGAGAAGCGAAATGGGAACTCTCCTTACAAATGATAAAGTACAGGCTGAAACTGCAAAAGCACAAGGCATTCCGGTTTACTATTTCAAACAAGAATACAAAGAAATTCCACTTTCAATTGAAAAATTCTTTGATGATGAGACCATGTCCATTCATTTAAAAGAAAATGTTGTTCCAATGGCAAAAAAAGGAACACCAGGACATGTTGATTTTGAAATATTAAATGAAAAAAGATATAATTACAAAGAACTCAAAAAAATTGTTGATGAAATACTTGATAAAACAAAAAATGACCCTAAAACCTATCTTGAAAGTGAAAAAGATGGTTCTTTTGTTGTTCAATCAAGAGAATATAGGATTTCAATAGCCTATCCCCCATTTTCAGAGGCTTTAGAAATTACGGCCGTTAGGCCTGTTGTTAATATAAGTTTAAATGAATATAATTTATCTGAAAAGTTATTAAATAGGATTAGAACTAGTGCTGAAGGAATATTAATCTCAGGTTCACCAGGAGCTGGTAAATCTACATTTGTACAAGCTATTGCAAAATATTATTCATCAAAATTAAATAAAGTTGTGAAAACAATGGAATCACCAAGAGATTTACAACTTCCAGATGAAATTACCCAATATGCGCCATTAGAAGGAAGTATGGAAAATACTGCAGATGTTTTATTACTTGTAAGGCCAGACTATACTATTTATGACGAACTTAGAAAAAATAGTGACTTTAACATTTTTGCAGATATGAGATTAGCCGGTGTTGGGATGATTGGAGTTGTACATGCAACCCGCCCAATAGATGCAATCCAAAGAATAGCTTCAAGAGTAGAACTTGGTGTAATTCCTTCAATTGTTGATACAAGCATTTATATTGAAGATGGAAAAGTTACTCATGTTTATGAAACAAAAATGACTGTTAAAGTTCCAACCGGAATGAAAGAAGCAGACCTTGCAAGGCCGGTAATTGAAGTAAGGGACTTTGAAACTGGTGAGCTTAAAAATGAAATTTACACATATGGTGAGCAAACAATCGTTATGGACATGAATCTAGTCAATGGTTCTGAAAATGGTGAAAAACACCAAACATCCGTTGAAAAAATTGCTGAAAAAGAAATTTTAAGAAAAATCAGAAAACTTCTTCCGAAAAAAGCTAAAGTTGATGTGGAAGTTACATCTCCAGAAAGAGCGAACATCTACATTCCAGAAGAATTTATTCCAAAAATAATTGGTAAAAATGGTAAGCGAATTGCTGAAATTGAAGAAAACATCGGAATAAGTCTTGGTGTTGAAGTAATTGAATCAAAACCTGTTAATAAAAATCCAATCGAAGTGGACATTATTCATACAAATAAGCAATTAATCCTAGATTTAGGTCGAGACAAAGGAAGAAAGAATTTTGATGTGTTTATTGGTGGAGAATACTTACTTACCGCTACAACTTCTAAAAAAGGAGAAATAAAAATTAAAAGAGGAATTGAATTATCTGATTTCATTATTGAAGCTATTGACATGGGATTAAAGATTACTGCCATCCAAAAAATGTGATATTATGAAAATTGGAGCATCAACACTTGCAGGAATTGAATACACATTAGAATATACTTTAGAATTTATTGAAAATTTAGGCCTGAATTATGCAGAGTTAGTGCACCAATTCCCTAATGAAACCATAGATGTTGACATATTAGAATGTTTTAATCTGAAATATTCCATTCATTCACCATTTATGGATGTCAATATTGCCAGCCTACAAGATCAAAGTAGATTAAATGCAATTGATCAAATTAAATCATCTATTGATTTTGCAAATAAAATTGACGGCGAAGCGGTTGTTGTCCATCCGGGAACCATCCCATTTTTAGCCAACAAATACTTTAGAAATAAAGTTATCGACACTTCCAATAAATCAATGATAGAACTTGGAAAATATGGAGAAGATTTAGGAGTATTAACTACTTTTGAAAACATGCCCATATTTGACAATATGATTTACAGCAATATTGAAAAATTGAATGAAATTTTAATAAATAATAACCTTTCAATGACTTTAGACATTGGTCATGCTAAACAAGCAAGATACTCAGTAGATGAAATGTATTTTGATTCCATTAAACACGTACATATACATGATAATTTTGGTGATGATGATTCACACCTTGCATTAGGTGAAGGCTCTATTAATTTAAACCATATAGTAGATACCCTAAAGAAAAATAATTATAATGGCATCTACATCATTGAAGTAAATGACTACGATTCTATCAAAAAAAGTTATGAATACATGAAAAAGAACTTCTAAAGAAGTCTTTTTTCTTTAATTTCCTTTTTAAAATAAAGGTATTTAGAATCAATTACCTTTTTAATGTTTTCTGCTGTTTTTTTACCAATACCTTCAACTTCCTGAAGCTCACTTTCACTTGCATTCATTATTTTTCCAACACTGCCAAAGTGAGCAAGTAAATTTTTAGCATTAACCGGCCCAATATTAGGTAAAGATTCGACAATGAACAATTGTTGTTCCAACATACTTACTGGTTTTTTATCAGTTCTAATTTGAATTGGAGTTCTTTCCCCATTTTGTTCACGAACAGCAATCCTTTTTATCATTGCTGCAGTATCTTGTGCATTTCTTGTTGGAATAATACTAATACCAAAATCAATTGCGATTGAAGCAAGAGATCCTCTAATCGCATTTGGATTAATCATGCCCGCATACAAATCATCTCCTTCAAGAATTAATAATGGACATTTAAATTCTTCTGATAATTCACGAGCCTGTTTAAATAATCTTTTATCAATGATTGAATCAATGAAATCTTTTGCAGTTTTTCTTTCAATTGCAACTTCATCACTTACCTGATAATCAGCAACAGCCATTGAATGAACTTTAACCTCAATCTCCATTTCAGTTAAGTGCCTAATTACTTTTGAATTACCTTCACGTGAATCAGCATAAACAATAGGGAAATCATTTTCTTTTTTAGACCTTTCAAGAACTTTAACTTTTTTTTCATTTTCCATTCTCTCAACTGCAGATGCATTTAATTCTTCCAACACCTCAGAATCGATAAGTTGATTTTTCATACGGTTTTCTTTATTAACACTTGACCAATAATAAGCTTCATCCCTTGTTCCATTCGTAATCAATACTTTTACACGACCAGTTCTTTTACGACCAGTCCTCCCACGTCTTTGAATCATACGCACTTCTGATGGAACAGGTTCATATAATACAACTAAATCGACAGCCGGAATATCAATACCTTCTTCAGCTACACTAGTTGAAAGTAAAACATCATATTCACCCATTTTAAAGGATTTAATTATAGCTTTTTGTTGTTTTTGAGTTAAACCTTTTTCACCATCTTTTGATGCTTGACCAAAGAATTTAACTGATTTAATTCCTTCTTTTTCAAGTTTTTGATGAATCATCTCAAGAGTATCCCTATATTGTGTAAACACCATAATCTTAGATGAATTTTCATCATTTTTATCTTCGAAACGATTAGTAGTTAGTTTAATCTGACCATCACTTTCACCAAGCTCTTTTTTGATAATTTTTGTAATTTCTCTTAATTTTGGATGTTCCCAACCATGTTTTTCAGCTTCTCTTGCCATTTTAATAGCACGACTAAAATTATCATCCCACATTAATGATTTAGCAGCTTTAGTTTGCTTTTTACGAAGCCTTGCAACATACTTATTAAATGTTTGAACACCTTGAGTTTCAATTAACTCTTGAGCATGTTGAATATTAATAACAGCACTTAAAATTGAAATAGCCTGAAATAAATCTTTATCAGGATTAGACGATCTTGCTATTTCGCCTTGAACTCGCCCTCTTGCTTTTAAGATATCCACTTTACCAACAGAAACAGTTCTAATAATGCCCATATTTTTCAAAGCTTTTAGTCTAACTTTTAAAGCCTTATCAATATTATTTTTAATTTTTTCAAGTTCACTACTCATTTTTACTCTAACCCAATCGAGTTCTACAGGATTAAAGTAAGGTTTTACATCAGCATCATCTTCTGTTTTAACAACAATATTTTGAATATATAAATTCTCACAAACTTCTTTAATTTTAAATTTATCAGAACCTGGAGAAGCTGTAAGAGCTAAAACAAGATTAAATTTAGATTCTTGAACATAACGAGAAGCTAAATATACATAAGAATAAGATCCAACACCATGATGGCATTCATCAAATACAATTAATGAAACACTACTCAAATCATAACGTCCATTTAATAAATCTGATTCAACAGTTTGGGGAGTTGCAGATATTATTCTAGATTCCTCCCATCTTTTAACTCTCTCTTCTGGTTTAATAGCACCAGTTATTGAAGTGCATGGAAGAGTAATAAACTCTTTAAAGCTAACTTCATGCTGTATTGCTAATGGTTTTGAAGGAGCCAGTATTAATATTTTAGAATTTTTAACCTTCTGTAGTCTATCTACTGCAACTAAAACAGCAACAATTGTTTTACCTAATGCAGTAGGCGCTACAACCATTGTATTTCCCTTTTTTAAAACATCCCCTGCAAGAACTTGTTGATATAATCTTGATTCAATTGCATTTTCTTTCAATAGAGGATGAGAAATATAACTAGCCATAATAAAACCCTTAATCTAACAATTATAAACGAATTTATGCAAACCCTTAATTATTAACATATTACTCTTCGACATTTATAAAATGTTTAGTGAGAGCATTTGAAAAGTAATATTTCTTATAAAAATTTGAATTTAAAAATAAGATTACAATTCAAAAACAACATTTTTGAATTTAGTAGCAGCTTCACCAATAGCTATTACCATTTCACAATCCAAGTTTAAAGCTTTTCTCAAACCATTACGGACTTCCTCTTCAGAAGCCCCAAGAGTCCCAATTTTTTCAAAATCATCTACATGGTTTAAAAATATCCTATCATTTAATTCTGGCTTTGATTTAAGTTTTTCAAGTGCTATTTTTTGTGATGTAACAGATGCTGGAACAATGAATTTTGAGAATTTTAAAACACTATTAAAAATATCCATATCCCCAACATATCCAGATTCTGATGAAACTGTAATCACAGTTGTAAAATCGCCAAATAACTTTTTAAATTCTTTTAACACAGTTTCAACACCTGCAGGATTGTGTGCATAATCAACAAAAATATCTTTACCTTTAACTTTTGCTACTTCTTCCATTCTCCCACTTACACCAGAAAAACTAGCAATTGTAGGGAGAATCTTATCATAAGGCAAATCCAAGAATTTATGAGCAGCAATAATAACTCCGGTTAAATTGTATACATTATGAAGTCCATCAACACCCATTTTAACAGTTAATTTTTCAGTTGGTGTGTGTAAGTCAAAAGTTCTATTTTTTAAATCAATATTCGTTGCAATATAATCAACTTGTGGAGTTGTAAGCCCACATTTACAGAAGTAGTATCCGCAACCTGAAATTATTTCTTTAACCGCAATCTCATTACCGCATACGCATTCTTTCATACCAATAGAATCTGGAAGTTCATCAACTCCAAAAGTAATTACCTCTCCTTTAAAATCAAGTTCTCTTAAAAGCCCCATAATTGTTGGGTCTTGTCCGTTTACAATTAATTGACCCAGACCAAGTTCTGAAATGAATTCTGCTTTAACTTTTGCATAATCCATAAAACTTCCAAGATCATTTAAATGATCAGGAGTAATATTTGTAATTAAACCACCGGACATTCCAGTATTTTTAACAATTCTTCCAATAGTGCCAGGAACACCAAATGTTCCCACTTCAAGAATTCCAACATCACCATTTAATCTAGATTGTAGGATTGGAATAAACTCGGCATTACCCTGCATACCTTCCAATTCATGTTCACAGGGTTTAATTCCATTATCATAAGCGATTTTTTTAAGTAATGTAGTGGTTGTTGTTTTACCATTAGTACCAGTTATTCCAAAGACTGGTTTTTCAGGTTGAATCATTTCAATTACATCGAATAATTCGAAAATAGGTTTATCCCCTATTTGTTTAAATAAATTAGAATCTTTAGATACGCTTGCAGGAGGAATCATATAATCAGCTTTTTTAAAAAAAGCTTCTGGAGTTTTTCCATAAAATACTTCAATATCATAACCTTCCAATGCTTTAGAAAACTTGCAATCTTTTTTGAAAGATAAATCAGTCCCAATAACATCATATCCCCTTTGTTTGAGAATTCTTGCTATCAAATTTCCATTTGCTCCACAAACACCAATAACACCGAAGGTTTTATTTTTATTCATACTTTTTACTTCCTCTTTCAAGTCCCTTAATAATTTTATCAACTGTAGTTAACCTATCATATGCTATAAGCGGCCCCATATGTAAAATAATATCACCAGGTTCAGAATATTTGAAAGTTAATTCTGCTGCTTTCTCTATTGTTTCAACAGCTACTTTTTCAATTTTAGGATTTGTTATAGCATCTAAAAGTTCATGTGCTGCTTCCATTTCAATACATTGGGTAACTTCATTAAATCCACTGGCTATAACAACTTTAAGATCATACTCACTTACTAACTCGCCAACTTCGGTTTTATCCCTTACAGATAATGTATCAAAATGATCCAAGAATAATACAACACTTTCATCTTTAAAGTAATCAAGAGTAATTTTCATTCCATCATATAAAAATGCTGAATCTAAAATTACTTTTCTACCATTATAATCACCAACATCCTCCATATGCGCCGGTAGACCTTTAAATTCAGTTAAAGCACCAATAATATCATTTTTAGAAATACCATATGTTAATGCCACTGCAGATGCTGCAACAGAGTTTTCAAAGAAATAACTCATCATATTAAATGGTGTTGTAAACTCATTATTCTCATATGTGATAGTTAATGAATTATTACCAACAGTACCTTTAAAATCAACGTTTTCTTCATCTAATGCATAAAATATTGCATCATCACGAACATTTTCAATTATATCTCGACAAGAGTTATTTGATATAAAAGTATCACTCATAGCTTGCAATATTAACTTACGTTGCTGATATTTTTCAAGAGACCCCCCAAATTCGGACAAATGGTCTTCAGCAATATTAGTTAAAAGACCTATTTTAACATTTAATTTATTTAAAAGACCAATAGTGCCATGAGGAAGTTCAAAAATAGCTATATCACATTCATTGACTTTACCCTTAACAATACCATCAATAATGGCTTCTGAAACTAAATTATTTACAAGTGAAGAACATGACCACACTTTATATCCTGCCTGCTTAAACAAGCTTGTTGTAATAAAAGTAGTAGTGGTTTTTCCCATAGTTCCAGTAATACCAATAATATCAACAGGAATTAAATCATTCACCATTTTGGAGAATTCTTCATTAGTTAAAACTTTTAAGTCAGACTCTTCAACTTTTTTTGCTATTGGAGCAGATTTTGGCAATGTAGGTGGCATATACACAGCATCAAACCCATCAACTGAAGGGTTATTGTTTGCCATGTCTAATATTACTCCCTCTTTTTCCATTTCAATTAAACTTCTTTGAAATTCTATTTTAAAATCAGAAATATCTTTTAAATCTGTTACAATGACATTATGACCTAAATGATTTAATAACCTTGCAACAGGCCTACTAGCATTTCCAGCACCAACAACTAAATAATTCATAAAAAGTCTTCCTCACAATTTTATTAGTATAATATTTGAATCTTATTAAATTTAAGATTTTTTAAAAAAAAAATTAGAAAATTTATTCAAATTGAATTAAATTTTCCACATCATTATAGACAACATCAAGTCCGCCCATAGATGGAACATAATTTGCTGCTTTTGCTGAGTTTACACCAATTACTTCAAATCCCATCTCTTCAATAGGCGCTACAACCATACAGGTATCACATACGACGTTTCCACCTGCTTGTTCAATGATTTTGGTATAACCCATTCTGTCAGCTGTTGTCTTTACGCTTACGGATGTACAAATCCATAATTTATTTTTAATAGATTTTCCTTGGACAATGTCAGCTACTTGTTTAATTTCATCAAGTGATGCATGAGGACATCCTAAACAAATCAAATCAGGTTCTTTATCAGCAGTAGATAATTTTTGACGAGTTTCATTAATTTGATCTTTAGAAATAAACATTATGTCTTCAACATCTTCTTTTCCAGCAATCTTATGTTCTGGAGTTACGCTATCGACATGGTAAAGTGCAACTGAACCTGAAGAAGCAAGTGCCGCCCCCAAAGTTTTTAAGTCATTATTGTTTGGAGTATTTTTTAAATTAAAGTAAGGAACACCCCCACCGACGAATTTACCAACAATGTAACCTACGGCACCAACATCTGCCCCAAGGATTTCACAATCAACATTAACAATTAAATTTGCTTTCCTATTTTGTTCTAAATGGAACCCATATAATGGAGTTTTACCAACAATAGCTGCTGCTAATGCAGCAGGACCACCTTCACGATTAGTTCTAGCACCAATAACAGAATTAACAAATGCCACAGCAGATGATTCTGACCAAGACACATGATCCCCAAATCTTGGAACATTACCAACCAAATATGGTGTACATGTACATGTTTTATAAATTCCAAGATTTGCATAAGCATCCACAATTTGATTTTGCTTAATTGCAAATTCTTCTGGAAAACCTAACTCCTTCCAATTGTCCAAATCAGTCCCAGGCGGGTTTAAAGAAGCATTAATAGTAGCCTTGCCTGAACCATCACGAGCTAAATCTTCAAGATATTCTAAACCAGCATCCCCAATAGTTTTATATGAAACACCAGATACCTGTGCGGAAGTAATATCAACTAATTTAGAAGCACCATAGATATCCCCTAAAGCAACTAAAATATCCATACTTTTTCTGATAGTTTCTCCGAACTCCCCATCACACATTTGTTCTTCTTTTTTTGTTAAAAACATATTAATCATTA
>CAYFRZ010000028.1:0-17703 GCA_964345675.1 uncultured Methanobrevibacter sp. | reverse complement strand
CCCCAATAGTAATTTAATAATTGTGATATATAAAGATTACCATAATCCGCGAATACATCAAGAACATATTCACATATACAATTCATCCCTTCGCAAATTAATATATTGTTTAAATTTTGTTTTCTCAAGATCAATATTAGCATATAATATTTTTTCACTATTATCTGCAATAGCTAATGTTCTCCCATCCACATCCGAAACCATGGAATAACCATTAAAATCCATTTCATCTTCCAAACCAACACGATTGCACATTGCAATTATAACATTATTCTGAAAAGCTTGAACTTTAATTTCCCATTGAAATAGTTCCTTAGGCTCATCTGAAGTATTTGCAGTTGGAATTAAAATTAAATTAGCACCTTTCAGAGTAGCTGTCCTAATACTTTCAGGCAAATGCCTATCAAAACAAATTACAATAGCTATTTTACCAAAAGGAGTTTCAAATACATTAAATCCCTCTTCAGAAGGAGTATAATAACTTGCTTCGTAAAATCTTTTTGCTTGTTTAACATGAACCATCTTCTGGTTACCTACAATATGACCTTCATTATCAATTAAAAAAGACATATCATACTTTTTATTATTTTGAGCAATATACAAATTAGTTGCAGCAAAAATATTATATTTTAAACACGCTTCCTGTACTCCAATAATATAACGTGAATCCATTGTTTGAGTATAATCCTTTGTATCAACATTTTCATATTGTGGGAAAAATGGAGTAAACTGCAATTCTGGAAACAATATTAAATCTGCGCCATTTAAAGAAGCTTCTTTTAAGAATTTAATTGTTTTTTCATAATTAGATTCAATATTCCTGCTCATTTGCATTTGTGCTAACGCAATTTTCATTTATCCACCATAAATAATTTGAATTAAATTAATTTCATCACCATCTTCAATAACACTACTATTAATTGTTAATTCCCCATTTTGTTTTGCAACAGTTGTTTGAGATGATAAATTTAAACTATTTAATAAATCTTGAATAGTACAATTATCTTCCAAATTTCTTTCTTCATATAACTGTTTAAATTTTAATATAAACTTCATATTATCACCTTAATGAATAATCAATGATTTTAGCTACTTTTTTTGCTATTGCAACAATAGTTAAAATTGGAGGTCTTCCAGGAGCTTCAGGTATTACACTTGAATCAGCAATATATAATCCTTTTATTTCACTTTCAAAATTGTTATCAACGACATTACCAATAGCTGCAGTACCCCCAGGGTGTGCTCCTTTAAGAGATGTTGCAACAATTGATTTTTCTTCAACACCCATATTCAAAAGTATTTTAACTGCTTTATCATATCCCTCTTTTATCAAATCCACATCAATATCTGTAATCGTTTTTTCAATATTTCCCTCACAATCAATATTACCAATACATGTATCCGCAAATTTAAGCATAATACCCATCACATCATTATCATTGATATTAAAACCTTTTTCCTCAATTAGAGAAGGTAATTGCATAGAATAATGTGGTGTTAAAAAGTAAGGTCCAAATTCTGCTTTTACACCCATCATTAATTCATTTTTTAAATTTGCATCTTTTAGATATCCTCCAATTGTTGTAAACATGTCAAAAAATATTTGATTTCCAGAATGTTTTAATCCTGAATTTTTTAAAATTATTGGAGTATTTAATGCACCTGCTGCAATAACAACACACTTTGCTTTAAAAGTAATTTTTTCATTATTTTTATTAAATCCAACCACACCAATAACTCTATTATCTTCATATAATACTTCACAAACATTAAAGCCAGTGATTAACCTAGCACCATTTTTAATTGCTTGATTAACAAAATATGTTCCATCCCATTTTGCATCAAAAGAACATCCATTTACACATTTACCGCATAACTTACATTTTTCAAAATTAATGAATTTTGGCATAGGTTCAACAATATAACCTAAATCTTCACAAGCATTTGCCATTAACCTTGTTGAATTCCCCCAAAGTTTTTTTGGGAAATAATTTACATTTAATTCCTCACTTGCTTCAAGAAGCTCTTCAAAAATATCTAAGTTATTATTTTCAAATTGTTGAATTATTGAATTTGAGTAACAACCACTACATGAAAAACAAGCATTACCAATTGAAGAAGGAGTTGTACCTCCAATATGTTCTATATTTGTCAAATCCAAAGGCCATGTTAAAAATTCATAGTTTTCTTTATCATCATTGCTAAGATTATTTTTTAAATGAATTTTTTTATTTTTCATCTGACTTACATAATGACCCGGGCTTTGATTTATTCCTTTCTCTAAAATAAGAACATTTTTTCCTTTTAAACTTAGATCTTTAGCTACTGTTGCCCCGCCAGCACCAGTTCCAATTACAATTATATCATGCATAATATATCCTCCAATTAACAATTGTTATAAATTTAGTATAAAAAAATAAAAATAAATTACTTTTTGTATAAAGCAATTCTTAAATACTTTTTAAGCCTGCTATACTCATCCTTATTGACATTTTTCATTAAATTAACACTAGTCATCTTATGATTAAAAGATAACATCATATGTGTTTTAATAAAACCGTCTTCTTTAATTAATTTCAATAAACGTTTTCCAGGAGTTAATTCAGGATCTAAAACACGATCATGCATTAATTTTAGTGTGTCATATTCATCAATATCAAAAACATCACACATACCATACATTTCATTAATTAAATCATAAGCCCAATCTTTAAGAGTAATTTCCTCACCATCTTTCAATAATCTCATAGATTCATCAAATGCTCTTTCAGCTACCATTTCCTCATTAATATTAGCTTCTTTTTGCCAATCAGGATAATCAGACTCACTTTTAACAAACATATAAATTAAAAATAAATGTAAAAATTTCATATCATGCTTTACAAGACCACATTTATAAAACGGATTAATATCCAGAGTCCTAATTTCAATATATTCAATTCCAGTTTCTTTAAGAGAATTTAATACATCCGCAGGATTTTTAGATTTCAATCTTATTTGTGTGTATAACTCCTTTGCTTCTGATAAATCTCCATTTCTAATGAACTTATCCACATCATCAGTAAATTCAGCAATATTATTATAACTAGGATATAACTTTTTTAAATTCTTATATCCTGAAGAAGCATTTCTAAATGATGGACCTTTTGTAGAATAATAAGCACCAAAACCATCTTGTTCATCCATTAAATTAACACAATCAGATGAAAATGATTCATGTGCACCCATAGAACAACCAGTTAAATAAATTATTAACCAACAATATCTTAAGTAATTCCTAGTTATTTTTAAATATATTTCATCACGAAATTCCCTATAAGGTAAATTGGATCCAGTAATTACACGTAATTTTTCAATGAATTCCTCATTAAATGAAAAATTAAAATGAACGCCTGAAATCAACTGTTTTTTAACTCCATATTTAGATGCAAGATTTTCTCTGTATTTTTGGGATTTTACACCTTCTTTTGAATATTGTGCAATTGGAATCTGATTTGGGGATGGTAAAATACATGGAATTGACTGAAACCATAAGTATTCATCATCTGGAAGGGAGGAATTAACAACATCTGATAATGCTGAAAATGTATCAAACGCCTCATCAACTGTATTGAAAGCTGGAGTGATTATCTCTACTTGACTTTCTGAAAAATCTGTTGTTACTACTGGATTTTTTAATTTATCGCCGAAAACAGAAGGGTGTGAAGTTAATGCTAACTCCCCATTAGAGTTAACTCTTAAGCTTTCCCATTCTATACCAAAAGACCTTGATAATATTTCTTCACTTGATATTTTACTTATATTTATTAATTCCATTTTACATCCCTAAACTTAAATATTAATACGGCCGTAATCTTCAATTATCTTTTCTAATTTAGTTCCATCACGTAATGATTCAATAATGTTCTTTCCAGGATTAGTTTTATTTTTAATACGAGTATATAATGGTTTTAAAAATGTTTCTTCACCAATACCCCTTTCCATTAACCCTATTTTTGCTAAATCAACAACTTCCTTTGATAATTTAAATAAATCTCTCTCATTAAAAAATGAAGGAATTTCTTTTTGGATTAGCAATTTTCTAAGTTCGCCCACAGAATATCCTTTATTATACAGTGTGTCATCATTTGATATTAAATTATTTAATTCATCAAGTTGATCTTTAAGACCTAAATGAAATGCTGCAACAGTCATTGAATCACTAATTGGTTGAGTGCATACACTTCTAAATTCAACAGTTCCTCTGAATGTTAAATTAATAAATTTAAATGGCCTTAAATAATTAATATCGCCAATACATGGTTTAATATCTATTGGTCTAAATTCACCATTTGAATATATCTCTCCACGAACATGCTCTTTTTTAAAGTATTCTTCCAAGTTCATTGTTGGAAAATTAATATATGCGCCATCCCTCATTACACAATATATATTCAATGATAATAAATAGGATTCTAAATCAGTTATATCTTTAAATTCAACATCATACATCCCAATATTATGAGGATTTATTCCATGGGTCGAATGTTCCCATAATGCATCCCGACAGCAAGTTACATAATTATTTTCATCAAATAAAACAGAATTAGAGAATAATAATGCTTTAATTGGTTCAATTTTAGAGAATACATTTAATGTTTTAATTAATTCATCCTTATAAACATCTATTTGTACTTGTGAAGCTGATGAAAACATTCCATATTCTGGATATTCATGGAAATACATTGGAAGATACCTATATCTTGTAAAAGATTTTAAATGATGATAAAGCATTAAATATCTTTCAGAAGGAATTGCTATTTCATGATTATATTCCCTATAAGGATTTATGCCCATTCCAGTTAATGTATGATTAAATTCTTCAAATGATTCTTTAACAAAGGAATAATATTCTGTAAAACGTTCATTAATACTAAATAAGTCTTTTTCACGCCCCATTGCAAATTCAATATTATTATATGAACAATCATAACAGACCATATCATCTGTTATTTTATTTTTAATGGAAAATACATTTCCATCATAATCAACACCATCCTTTTTAAAATCCATATATTGTTTTTGAAATTTAGAAGTTACTCCATGAACAACATCAAAATCTACTGCTTTTTTATCTAGATTTACTATGGGAATTTCAATTTCAATCCCTATGAAATTCTTCTTTTGTTTAGTTGGTTTAATAAATTGTTGATATATCTTATTTTTAATCATTTGTTGAGTAATTTCACCTATCATAAATTAATCCCCTTTAATAAAGTGACTCCATAGATTTTTGTATAAATTCTTCATGTTTTTTAGTAAAAATAAATTCATTATCATGTTTTTTACTTTCAAAAATAATATTACCATCAATTAATCCAAATAGCTTATTAATTTCTACTTGTTTCCAACCAGGATCATCATTAATTGGGCTGGAAACCACTAAAAAACCATCATCATTTTTTAGATAATAAAGGGATTCTTTCATATTTGAATAAATATAAGTTAAATCGCCATCATAAATCATCAAATTAAGTTTGTTATTTTTAGATAAATCTTCAACAATTTCAGATAATAAATTAAATCTTTCTTTTATTGTTGATGGAGCATTTTTATTTTTTTCAAACTCATTAACTCTACAAATTATGTACAGCAATATCCTTTCAGAATCAGTACTCCCATTTTCGATAGCTTTATATTTATCCAAAGAAGGATAATCAAAGATTGTACCATTATGTATCAACATCCAGAATCTATTATTTTTATCCATTTCTACAAAAGGATGGCAATTGGGAAATATAATTTCACCCATAGTTGCTAATCTAATATGAGCAAAAACATTTTTACTAATCACCGGATGAGATAATATCTCCTTTAAGTGTTTACTACATGATGCTTTTATAGGTTCTTTATCAATAACAAAACCATCGGATTGTAAATCTGCCAATCCCCAACCATGAGGATGATTATCTGAATGATCATAAAAACATTCAAGACAAGTATTTATTTGTTTAGGCGTATTTGAATTAAAACAAAAAAGTTCACACATGATTATCCTCCCATTAGTTAATTATATACATTTGTTCTATGTAATAAATAAATTTTATATAACTATTGTTATATAAATATTTCTGTGCAAAATTGAACATTATAACAAATTAAAATCAATATGTAAATAAACATGCTGTAACAAGATTGCAAAAAATTTATATATTCAACAATACTAATTGTAACTATGGAAAAACATAACTATCGTTATATAGTTAAATTTTGAAGGGATTACATTTTTCCATAACACTCGGTCAAAAGAAAAAATAAAACAATTAATTTCAGAGAATAAAATTGTTTTATATCTCCAAAATGCTAAATAATGAGTTTACAGAATGCATTAAAGTAATTAATAATTAAACTCATTATTTAGATCAATAGTACTTTATTGTACTCCTAATTTATTTTTAAACAAATTAAATAATGATAAAATGGACTTAGAAGAAAAAATAGACATTGTAAAAAACGCTTTAAAAGGTAAAAAAGTAGCTATTGGATTTTCCGGTGGTGCGGATTCAACATTAATGGCTTATTTATCCTCAAAAGTTGCAAAAGACACACTTGCAATTACAATTGATAATCATGTCTTTCCAACAGATTTTATAGAACATACAAAAAATGTAGCTAAATCTTTTGGAATAAAACACGAAATCGTTGATATTAATTTCTATGATGATGAATATTTTTTATCAAATGATTTTGAAAGATGTTATACATGTAGAAATTTAATGTATTCCCACATTGAAAAAATAGCAAAGGAAAAAGGATACGACTTTATCTGTGATGGAAATAATATAAGTGATCTTGTTATTGATCGTCCGGGTATTTTAATTACATATAAAAAAGGGTTTAACACCCCATTTATAGAAGCTAAATTAACTTCAAAGGAAATTCATGAGTATTTAAATAAAATTAAAATCCCCTACTCAAGATCAACAACATGTCTTGCAACAAGGATACCAACAAATACTCAAACTACAAAAGAAAAAATCGAAAGAATTAGCTACAGCGAAGACTATATTTTAGCGAATACTGATTGTGAAATTGTTAAAGTTAGAGATTTAGATGACATTTGTATATGTGAAGTAAATAACTTAAATGGAATATTTAAAGATAACAAATATTCTATAATTAACAATGAATTAAAAAAACAAGGATTTAAGAAAGTGGCAGTAAATTTAGCGCAATTGGATGATGATGAATATATTGTTATCAACTATGACAATAATTCATTTTCATATAACTTGCCATATACTATTAATTTAAAAAATACTAAAAAAATCCTTAAAGATGAAATAGTTTCTGAATCCAAAGATAAAATAAAATTAAAGAATATTATCATTAATGAAAATGGATTAATTACAGGAAATAATTTTATAACATATGATGATGCATTATATGCGTTCATGGACACATTACCAAAATTAAGAAGAAATATTTAAAAGGTGAAAAAATGCCAACAAGATATATTGGAGATGGATACTGGGAAATTGCTTCCCGTCAAATGAGTATTGTAACCAGAAGTGAGCAAGAAAGATTCAAAAGAGCAAGAATTACAGTTATCGGTTGTGGTGGAATCGGTGGAGAAACTATAGAAATGCTTGCAAGAATGGGTGTTGGAGAACTTGTTTTAGTAGATAAAGATTCATATGATTTATCCAATTTAAATAGGCAAACTCTAGCAACAATAGCTGATTTAGGCCTTACTAAAAGTGATGTTGCTGCTGAAAAAGTAAGATTAATTAACCCATATGTTAAAGTAACTAAATTTAACGAACATATTAATCAAACCAATATTGAAAAAGTCATTGAAAATTCAGATATTGTAATTGATGCACTTGATAATGTATTAACAAGAGTAATTGTATCTAGAAAATCAAAAGAGATGGGAATTCCTTATATTCACGGTGCGATTCATGGAACAAGAGGGCAAATTACTGTATTTTTACCTAATACTAAAACTTATGAAGAAATGTTTAATCTACCATCAGTAGGTAAAGAATTAACTGATGAAACCATTAGTGCTTTAAAAAATGTTACTTCAGGAATTCCACCAGTTATTGGACCTACTCCTAATTTAATTGGATGTCTTGAAGCTTTTGAAGCTTATAAAATAGTAACTGGAGTTGGTAAAGTTACTGTAGCCCCAAATATTTTGTCTTTTGATTTATTAGACCTTTCATCTTTTTCATTAGATGAAATTTAAAAAAAAAACTGGATAAATTTAATTATTTATCCAAATTTACTCTTTCTGGAGAGGTAAATACAGTAAATCTATTATTTCTTACAAAACCAACCATAGTAATATTTCCAAGTTCTGCCACATCAATACCTGATGATGCAGGTGCTGCATTTGAAATAATAATTGGAATACCAACACGAATTACCTTAATTAACATATCAGCAGGCATTCTACCACTGTAAGAAATGTAACATTTAGAAAAATCAAATCCTTCTCTTGATGCAGCTCCAATTACTTTATCAACAGCAACATGACGACTTACATCTTCACGAATAATAATTTTATCCTTATATTTTAGTTGTGCAACATGGACTCCTGCTGTTTTTTGCCAGATTTTTGCCTCATCAGTCAAGTACTTGATATCTTTAATAATTTGTGTTGCATTGATTTTTAAATCAGAATTGTTTGGTTCAATTGTTTTTAATTCAGATCTAATTCCACCTGCATTATCTGAGTTTACTCCTTGATATTCAAGCAATCTACACACACAAGCATGTTCACAATTTCCTTTTTTCTCTTGGATAATTCCTTCTTGTTCCAAATCTTCTTTTGGATCATGGGAAAGTTTAGTTGAAACCAAAACATTTGTACCATCCAATTTAATTGATTCAATATCATTATAATCTTTAATTAATCCTTCACCAAGACAATATCCAATTGCAAAATCCTCTAAATCTTTTGGGTAAGTTGAAAATTTACGAGGTGGAAGATAATCAATGAATAAATAAGTATATTCATCATCAACACTATTTTCTTTGATTGTTTCGTATTTGCCATCATTCCATTGTATTACATCAGTTTGTCTTAAAAAATCCATTTTATCATCTCACTAATAGATATTAACAATTGTTATATTTAAATTTTGATAAAAAAAATTAGTAGTTAAAATTAATTAACTACCCTCCCAAAATATTTTGTCTTCAGAAATTGGTTTCTTTAAAACACCTAAATCAACTTCTAAGTTCATAAAGTCCATTACATCTTGTTTATATGAATCATTCAAACCAGAAATTAGTGGAAATCCTGCAAGTGCTTGTTTTTCTACATCAACATCACTAACAATGTCACTAGGAAGTAATCCTGCTGCTTCATCAGTGTTATTATTTATATATTCAGTTGCATTTTTGTGAATATCTAAAATCTTTTGAGTTTCATTAGGATGCTCATCAAGGAATTTATCAGAAGCTACTACTACACAACATGGATGGTTTGGTAGGATTTCGGATGAGTCTACTAAAACTTTCGCACCGTTTTTCTCGGCAATTGATACATATGGCTCAAAGGTAATCATACCATCAATATTATTTGTTTTTAAAGCATCATTCATAGAAGGAACTTTCATTGCAGATACCTTCACATCTTTAATATCAATTCCATTTTGTTTTAAGTAGTATTGAAGCAACATATGTTGAATAGAAGCTTCACCAGGTGTAGCTATTTTTTTACCTTCTAAATCATATACAGAGTTAATTCCAGAGTTTTTAGAAACAACAATTCCAGAACCCTCAGTTTGAGCTGCCGAAATAACTTTTACAGGAACTCCTTTTTCAATTGAAGATAAAACTGGAGTGATTCCCACATAACCAACATCAACATCACCACTAGCCATGGCAGTCATTAAGTCTCCGCCATTGTTAAATTGAACAAGTTTAGTGTTAATTCCATTTTTAGCATATTGTCCTTGTGCATCAGCAACAAAAAGAGCCGCATCATGGTCAGATGGCAAGTATCCTATAGTTACAGTATCACTACCACCACCCAGTAGGAAATATCCTCCAATAGCAACAATAGCTATGAATGCAACAATAATCGCAATAATCTTTTTATCCATTAAATCACCAATTAATAATATATTAAAAAAATTATTAAATGTTTTGATAAAATGTCTGCTGAAAAAACTTACCAATATATGAAACCACATGGTGAAGAAGGCATAGAAATAATAGATGAAATAAATGAAAACACCAAAAAAGTATCTGAATTTGCTTTTGAATGCATTAACATCAATGATAATGATAAAATTCTTGATATCGGATGCGGTGGTGGAATTAATATTAGTAAATTCCTCAAATTAACCAAAAATAATGTTGACGGACTCGATTATTCAGAAATTGCAGTAACTGAATCAATAAAAAGAAATCAAAAATCAGTTGATAATAAAAGATGCAATATTATTCAAGCAGATGTTACTAATGTCAATGAATAGTAATACATATGATGTAGTTACAGCATTTGAAACCATATATTTCTGGCCAGATCTTGAAGAAACCTTTAAAGAAGTTTCAAGAATAATAAAACCAAATGGACAATTTATAATTGCTCAAGAAACTGATGGAAATAATCCTGAAGATGGAAATTGGACAAATGTAGAAGAAGTGAATGTTTATACTGCTCCAGAATTAGAAAAATACTTACTTAATGCTGGTTTTAAAAGTGTGGAAACATTTAAAAAAGAAAATGATTATATCATTGTAGTAATTGGAAAAAGATAATATTAAAAAGTATAGAGAATGGATAAAATGACTGATCAATATATGAAACCTCATGGTGAAGAAGGACTTCAGACAATTAAAAATATGAATGAAAACCACAAAAATATCTCTGAATTTGCATTTAAATGTGCAATTATTGGAGATGATGATAAAATATTAGATGCAGGATGTGGTGGTGGAGTTAACATTGAAAAATTCCTTAAAATAACAAAAAATAATGTTGACGGACTTGATTATTCAGAAATTGCAGTAACTGAATCAATAAAAAGAAATCAAAAAGCTATTGATGATGGAAGATGTAAAGTTATTCAGGCAGATGTAAGTAATATGCCATTTGAAAATGAATATTATGACTTTATAAGTGCATTTGAAACAATTTATTTCTGGCCGGATCTTGAAGAAACCTTTAAAGAAGTTTCAAGAATAATAAAACCAAATGGGCAATTTATGATAGCTCAAGAAACTGATGGTAATAACCCAAACGATGAAACTTGGGTAAATACTGTTGAAGGAATGAGAATTTATACTGCTCCAGAATTAGAAAAATACTTACTTAATGCTGGATTTAAAAGTGTAGAAGTATTTAAAAAAGAAGATGAATACATTTTAGTAGTAATTGGGAAAAAATAATGTATATTCGAAAAGCAACACACGAAGATTTAAGTAAAATCATGAGTATTTACAAAATTTCTCAAGACATCATGATTGAATCTGGAAATCCAAATCAATGGGGACGTACTAACCCAAAAAAAGAAAAAATCATAGAAGATATTGATAATGAAATTAGCTATTTAATCTGTGATGATGAAAATATTTATGGTGTTTTTGCAATTTTTGAAGGTGAAGAACCAACTTACAAACATATAGAAAATGGCAAATGGATTAATGAAGATAAATACATCACAATACACAGAATTGCAAGTGATGGAACACAAAAAGGTATTTTTAAGTGTTTAATTGATTATTGCAAAAGTAAATTCGAAAATATTAGAATAGATACTCATCACGACAATAAAATCATGCAAAAGTTAATAGAGAGAAATGGATTTAAAAAATGTGGTAAAATATATGTAGCAGATGGTTCTCCAAGAATAGCTTACCATTGGATAAATCCATCACTATGAATTTTTTCAGCTAAATATTTAGCTGTTAAACTATTTTTAGAATTAATAATATCATCTAAGCTACCTGAAGCTAAAATATCTCCACCCATACCCTCATCATCAATGCCTATGTCAATAATGTAATCAGCATTTGCAATTAAATCCAAATCATGTTCAATTACAATAACAGTGGCACCTTTATCAATTAAATTATCAAATACATCAATTAAAACTTGTATATCCAATGGATGAAGACCAATGGTTGGTTCATCAAAGATAAATACTGAATTTTTCTGTGATTTTCCAATTTCAGAAGATAATTTAAGCCGTTGTGCTTCACCACCAGACAAACTTGGAGTTGATTCACCTAAAGTCAAATACCCAAGTCCCAAATCAGATAGCTTTTGTAATTTGGAGGTAACTTTTTTAAGACCAAATAACTCTTCTAATGCCTCATCAACAGTTAAACCCATAATGTCTGCAAGAGATAAATCATTATATTTAGTTTTCTCAATGTCTTTATTGTATCTAGTACCATCACAATCAGGACAAGTCATTTCAACATCAGGTAAAAATTGCACATCCATAGATACACTACCAGTACCATTACATGTTGGACATCTTAATTTCCCAGTATTATACGAAAAATCAGCAGTTTTATATTCATCAGATAATTTAGAAAATTCTCTCCTTAAATCATCCAGTACTTTTGAATATGTTGAAACAGTACTTCTTACATTTTTTCCAATAGGAACGCTATCAATTAAATAAATTTTTTTAATATCATTACAATCAATATCTATAACATTATCAATTAATTCTTCACCATTAATGATTGCTTTAACAGCTGGATATAATGCTTCTAAAAGCAATGTGGTTTTTCCACTTCCAGAAACTCCACTAACAACAGTTAATCTACCTTTTGGAATTTTAACATCCATTTTTTTAACATTGTGTATTTTATTAGTTTTAATTTCAACAAATCCATTTTCAAAAATATCTGTTGGCTTATCTCTAATAATAATCTTTTCAGAATTCGTTAAAAATGGAGCTATTTGAGATGTAGAATTTTCTTTAATTTCTTCAAGAGTTCCTTGAACAATGATATTTCCACCACAAGCTCCTGCAGTTGGACCGAGTTCAATCATATAATCTGAAATTTCCAATATCCTTGTATCATGATCAACTAAAATAACTGAATTTCCATCTTCAATTAATCTTCTAATAACTGTAATTAATCCATCCACATTATTTGGGTGCAGCCCAATTGATGGTTCATCTAAAACATATAGAACACCAGTCGTGTGATTTCTCAAAGTTTTTGCAATCTGTACTCTTTGTAATTCCCCTGTCGATAATGTATTAGACGGCCTGTCTAGTGAAATATAACTTAAACCTAAATCAAGTAAAATTTTTGCATTGTCCATGAATTCTTCTGTGATAACCTTGGCCATTTCTTTTATTTCTGGTGAAAATTCATCAATTACATGTGGAATCCATTCAACTAACTCCTTTAAATTCATCTGACAAGCTTGAGAAATATTAATTCCACCCAAAAGAGTTTGGAGAGCTTTAGAATTTAATCTTGTTCCTTCGCAATCCGGACATACTTTTGTTGTTAAGTATTTATTTATTCTAGCTAAACCTTTTTCAGTTTTTGCATTGTTTAAAGCTTCTTCAACAGCCTTATGAGCATTCCTATACTCTGCATTTAATTCAAATAATTTACCATTTTTAGATGGAATATTAATATACTTTTTAACTGATGGACCATTAAAAACAATGCCTTTTTCATCATCAGTTAAATCTTTAAATGGAACATCTAGCCGTACACCAAGTTCGCCTGCTACATTATACATCCATGCAATACCAAACATATTCCATGATTCAACAGCACCCTCTTCTAATGTTTTTGTCTCATCAGCCACTAATTTCGTATCATCCACATCACGAACAAAACCAATTCCACTACATGTTGGACAAGCCCCATCTGAATTAAATGCATATTCCTCAGCACCCAAACCATAGAATTCTTCACCACATACCGAACATACGATTGGAATTTCACGAGCTATATTAAGTGTTGGTTCTTGCAAATGTCCATTAGGACATGTATAATTACCACATCTTGAATATAATAATCTAAGAGAATTTAAAAGTTCAGTAGATGTTCCAAAAGTACTCCGAATATTTGGAATATTTGGTCTTTGATTTAAAGCAAGAGCTGCAGGAACATATTGGATTAAATCAACATTCGCTTTTTCAACTTGTGATATTCTACGACGAGTATAAGTTGAAAGTGCATCCAAATATCTTCGTGATCCTTCAGAATATAATACTCCAATAGCAAGTGATGATTTACCACTCCCAGAAACCCCTCCAATTGCTACAATTTTACCAAGAGGAATATCAACATCGATATTTTTTAAATTATGAACTTTTGCCCCTCTGATAATTATCATATCATTGTACATAATTTAAAATTAAGTATTGAAATATAAAAAAGTTTTGAAAAATAAAATAGATGTTAAATAAAAAAATAGAAAGAATAGAAGTTATAATAACTCTTTTCTTAAATCGATTGTATCTTTCAAATCCGGCCCAGTTGAAATGATAGTTACTGGCACACCAGTTGCAGACTGGATATCATCAATGAAAGATTTAGTTTCAGAAGACAAATCATCATAAACTTGAGTTCTTGCACAATCAGGATATAACTTGTCAACACAAGTTAAAGCAATTTGAGTTGCACCATTAATCCTGCAAGATTCTTTTGCAAGATCCATATCAAAGTATCCAATTCTTCTACGACGTCCAGTTACGACACCATATTCTTCCCACCCATGACTTTCAGCTTCTTCTTGAGTCATCTCTGTTGGGAATGGTCCTTCACCAACACGAGAAATATAAGATTTGAATACATTAATAACTTCATCTACTTTAGTTGGTCCAACACCGACATCTGCAGCAAATGTGGATGCAGTAGTGTCTTTACTGGTTACATATGGATAACTTCCATAATAAAGAGATAAAGCAAAACCTTGAGAACCTTCAATAAATACATTTTTGCCATCATCAATAGCTTCATTACATTCTAATGAAACATCAGTAATGAATTCCTCAAGTTCTGGAATATCACGAGCTAAATCAATTGTTCTTAATACCCTATCAGAATTTGCCGGTCCACAACCAGATCCAGTACTTCCAATTTTTTTAGCCAAATGTTCTGAACCTTTATCCCTAGCCATATGCTCCTCATTAATGATTGCACATCTAGGATCAATACACATCCTCTCTTTTACATCATATTTCTTTAAATCTTCAAATTCTTTAAATAAAACATCCGGATTTACTAAAACTCCCGCTCCAATCATGAGTTTAGCACCCGTGTGCACGAAACCAGATGGAGTTAATCTTAAACCATATTTTTCCCCATTAAATTCAACAGAGTGCCCTGCGTTTGGTCCAACTCCTGCACGAGCAATAATATCAGGTTTATCGTTGTCACAAAGGTAAGTAATGCATTTTCCTTTACCTTCGTCACCCCATGCTCCACCAACTAAAATATTACAAGTCATATAATAACTCCTTAAAAAATTAATATTTGAAAATTTTCATGAAATTTTCATAACAATAATATTATATTTTTTATAATTAAAAAAGCTTTTGTAAAAATATATAACTCTCTATTCAATGAGGTTATAGAATAAAGAGTTCAATTGTATTAAAAAAAATTACTTAACGTAGAGATTAAGATGGTTAAAAACAACAATCCTGAAAACATGATTTGTGTTTCAATAGCCAATAATTGAATTGGAGACAGTATAATTGGTTCTGAAGATAATTTTAATAATAACAGTTCAATTTATGATACCATTAAAAATATTACAATGATAGTTGAACAGAAAAGCATAATCCATAGGTGTAACTAAGGAGATTAACTACAAATTAACATTCTAATATAAATGAACTATACAATTACCCAAAATTACTGATAAAATTATGCCAAATGATTATACAGAAAGATATAAATAATGAAACCAATGTAAAGATAATAATTAGAGGGTGTAAAATGAAAAAAAGATTGTTAATTGTAGAAGATGAAGCTATTACTGCATTAGATTTAAAATACAGTTTAGAAGAATTAGGCTATGAAATCGTCGACACCGTAGATACAGGACAGGACGCAATTGACACAGCAGCAGAAACCGTGCCAGATATTGTTTTAATGGACATTAAATTAAAAGGAGATATGGAGGGGATTGAAGCGGCTGAAATCATATCAGAATTAAGAATACCCATAGTCTACTTAACAGCAAACACGGACACAGATACATTTGAAAAATCAAATGTAAAAGGATCATATGGATTCATATCCAAGCCTTATGATATTAATAAGTTAGATAAAACTCTTCAAATCACTATTAAAAGAGCAGAATTAGAAGCTGAAAAGTTAAATGATGCTAGTGGATTCAAATAATCGAAAATATTCAAGATTAATATGGATGGAATAGAACTTAACACACAAATTGCAGATAGACCAAGAATCTTAACAATAAGTTCTGATAAAATCCTATTAAATGAACTAAGGGATTATCTTGAAGAATACAACTATGAATTTATAAGTTCTAATTTTGATAAGCAAGACATCAAACAAAAAATTGTTGAATCAAGACCTAATTTGATACTTTTAGATGCTGATGAAAAAAATATCAATTTAACTGAATTTGCAGAATGCTTTGAAAAATACAACATCCCACATATCATTATTGTTGGAATGCTCTTTGATAGTATTCTTGATGAAGTATTAGCAAGTTCACCATATAATTTTTTAATAAAAGATATTGATAAAGAAGAGTTACAAAGGGCAATAGCTGTTGCTTTAAAAAAACACCACCAAAACACAGTTAACATTAATGCAGCAAAAGACAAAGTGCAAGAAAAAAAAACAGAACTCTTAATTGAAAAATCAAATTCGAGTTTACTTTTAATAATTTGTGTTGCTTTAATTGTATTCGCAATTTTAACAAGAAATGCGACATGGCTACAATGGATTTTATTAATACCAACCACAGCTCTGCTTATAAACACGATTGCTAGTCTTAAAAAACAAACTCCTATCGAAAAAATAGAAGATGGAGACGAACTTCCATTTATAAGCATAGTTATCCCGGCACATAATGAAGAAAATACTATAAAAGATACTGTTGAAAGTGTTGCAAAATCTGATTACCATTATAACGGTGAACCACAATATGAAATAATTGTTGTAAATGATGGATCGACAGATTCCACTGGTGAAATACTAAGTAACATTAAAAAGGATATCCCTAACCTTAAAATTATTACAAGAAATCCTCCAAGATCAGGAAGAGGGAAAGGATTTGTTTTAAATGATGCCCTATCATTATCCAAAGGAGAAATCATAGGAGTATTTGATGCAGATGCTCAAATTAAAAACGATTACTTAAAAACTATTGCTCCTTACCTCAATGGAGATATAGATGGTGTTCAATCAAGAGTTAAAATGTTCAATAAACATGAAAACTATATAGCACGTATGCAACACTTAGAATTTGCGAGTCTGTAAAATTTTATAGGCTTTTTTTTAAATTTTGATTTTTTTACAATTGAAATTTCACTTCGGCAAAATTCGTTCTAATTTTTATTTAATTTTAATTTAAATGGTTTAAAAATAGTAAATTACTTTAATAAATGAGGACAAATATTATTTCATGCCTAAACAAAACAATTTTGTCCTCAATAGTAACTTAAACTTCATACAACTTAAACTTTATGATTTTTATGAAGAAAAAATTGATTATGAAAATATTATTTC
>CAYFRZ010000027.1:0-18047 GCA_964345675.1 uncultured Methanobrevibacter sp. | reverse complement strand
TAAATTTACTTATTTAATATATATTTAAAGAATTGCTCTTTAATCGAAAATTAATGCAAAATACATTTATTCAAATATTTGAACAATTCTTTATATATAATTATTTAAATATTTAAATAATTATTTATATATTAATTCAAATATTGAATAAATATTCGAATTAAACTAGTTGCTAGTTGATGATTAAGATATTTTTTGGTTGATGATTAATTTTTTAAAACTCTTTAAATTACTTATTTCATTATTTAAACAATTTTAATTACAAATAAAAAATGCATGTTGGTTGATGATTAAGGTTGATGATTCATGTTTTATTAAAAAATTTATTTTAATTTGATTTAAGAATTGGGTAACTATAAAATTATTCTTGTAATTGCATTTTATAAATAAAATTTTAAAAATATAGTTGTTTTTTTATTATTTGGTAAAAATTAGGAGGTATAAGTATATTTTAAATCATGAATTAAATCTTGTTTAAAAATTGAATTAAAAATTGTATATTCTCTTCATCCACTTTTAATTGGTGATATTAATGATAAAGCAAAAGCTTTCCATTGATCTTCAACAAAAATTATTATAATGATATTATATGTATTGAAAATTGTTTTTAATTAATTTCAATCTTTTGATTGTATAATACTTTCTTTTAAACAGTTTAAAATTCATATAATGATAAAATCATCAATTAAAAGATAAAAAAATGTCTTTCAAAAAAATAATGCTGAAATAGAGATTTAATTTTGAACAAAATTGAAAAAACGATTTTGAAAATCAACAGAGTTTTTGAAAGAGTCTCATTTTAATCACAATTTAAATATTTGTCCTTGGAATTTATAGACATCACAGCTTTCATCCATCCAGCTGTCTGCACTTATTCCTGCTTTCATACAAGTGTGTTCTAAAAATTCTTCTATGTTAAATCTGTTTTCAGTTGCTACTTGTGGCAATAATAAACCTCTGGAATAACCTTTTTGAATAATTAAACCATCTCTGCCAATTTCAATTTCATCAAAGTATTGGTTATAATGTGCTATGAGTATCATTTCAGGTTTTGTAAGTACAGTTACTTCTAAATCAAGTGTTTCTAATTCATCTTTGTTAACTTGAGGGAATCTTGGATCATTAACTGCTGCTGCAATTGCTACATCAATTGTAGCATCAATTGCACTCATTATTGGTTCGGCGTATCCAATGCAACCTCTTAAATTATTGTTTTTATTCAATGTTACGAAGACACCTAATTTTTCATCCAATTCGATTGGGTAATTCTCATCTTTTGTTATTTTTTCACCAGTTTCTAAATATTGTTTGATGGCATCCTTAGCTAGTTTAACTAAGTATTGTCCTGATTTATCACTAATCATTATCCCATTCCTCCAACTAATGCATTTAATATTCTTGTATGTGGTCCACCATCACCTACTGGTGCAGTCTGACCATCTTTTCCACAGAATCCTACACTTAATTTAAAGTCATTTCCAATAGCATCTATGTTTTTCAATGTTTCTAATATGTTACCGGATAGTGAAACATCTCTTATTGGTGTTGTAATTTCACCATCTTTAATTAAATAACCTTCAGCTGCGTTAAATTGGAAAATACCTTTACCTGTATCTACTTGTCCTCCTCTTGAACCTTTAAGGTAAATTCCATCAGTAATGTCTTCTATTAATTCTTCAAATGTATTGTCTCTAGGCTGTAAATATGTATTGCTCATTCTTACAATTGGTTGGTCTGCAATTAATGATCTTGCATTTCCAGAAGATTTCATATTTAATTTTGATGCTGTTTCTCTTGAATTTAGGAGTGAAACTAATTTCCCATCTTTAACTAATTGGTTTGGTGAAGTTTTCACACCTTCAACATCGTAAGGATAATATCCAAATCCTTCCTTTAGGCTTGCATCATCAAAGATATTGACAATATCTGATGCAATTTGACAACCCATTTTATCTTTAAGAATTGAATCATTTTGTAAAATTAAATCCCCTTCAACTGCATGCCCCAATGCTTCATGAACTAAAACGCCAGTTAATTCCGGATCTGATATTACTGGAAAGTTTCCTGAAGGTGCAGGTTTGGCATCAAGCAATCTAACAGCTTTTTGACCAATGTTTCTTCCAAATTTTTCAATATCTTCATCAGCTATTACTTCAAATCCTTTAACTCCTCCAAGACTGCCATGTCCGAATTGGATTATTTCACCATCAGTTGCTGAGGCATTTAAAGCCATTCTTACTCTACTGGTTTTTACTTGGATTTCACTACCTTCACTATTCATAAATAATTCATTAATTTCACTATCTCCATAGCTTACAGTAGTGCTGTTAACTTTATCGATAAATGCGGCATCATTTGCTTGTTTCATTATGTCTTTTTTTTCTTCAATAGAAATATCTTTAAATGGAATTTTAACATCAACAGCTATTTTATCATTTATAATGTCTGTTTCACTTAATTTAACATCTCCTTTTAGTGAATTTGAAAATTTAATGGCCGTATTGGTTATTTCATCTATTTTAGATAAATCTGTTGTGTATGCAAAACCCCATGCTCCATTATTTAACACTCTCACTCTTGCAGCTAAGCTCATTCCAGTGTTAATCTCATCTACATCACCATCTTTCATTAATATTGAAGTATTATCTCCAAGTCCTGCTCTGATGTCAATGTAGTCTATTTGTGAGCTTGTTTTTGCAATAATTTTTTCGAATAAATCAATATATTCTTCCATTTTATCACTTAAAAAAATTAATCATTATTAGTTATGAATTACATATTAAATAAAAGTTTTTTATATTAAGAACTATATAATATAACAATTGATATAATTTAAAAAAAGTTGGTGATTTAATGATTGTTATTGTAGGTACTGGTGCAGGTGGGGGAATTTTAGCTCGCGAACTTGCAAAAGAAGGTTTCGATGTAACCATCTTGGAGAAAGGACCTTATACTCATTCAAAAGATGCATTCAATTATTATGATAAATATTCAGAAGAAGTGGATTTGCTTACAACTACGTGTATTGGTGGTGCAACAATTGTATCAATGTCAAATATGGTGAGAGCACTCACAGATGAATTATTAGATTATGGTATTGATTTATCTGATGCATATGATTATGTTGAAGAGTTGATTAATGTTCATCCTCTTGATGATTCCCATATTGGGAAGGGAACTCAGGCATTCTTAGATGCTGGTCGTGAACTTGGTCTTCAAACTTTGAAAATGCCAAAAGCAATTAGGGAAGAAGAATGTATTCAATGTGGGAAATGTGCATTTGGTTGTCCTGTTGATGCTAAATTTTCTGGAAAGGATTTTGTTGATGAAGCAGTTGAATATGGTGCAACATTAATTTGTGATGCTGATGTTAAGGAAATAATAAGTGAAAATGGTTCTGTATCCGGTGTAAAATATATTAAAGAAGGTAAGAATGAAATCATAAAAGCGGATAAAGTTGTATTGTCTGCAGGAGCAATTGGTTCAACTTTAATCTTAAGAAAATCCGGAATTTCTAAAGCCGGGCGTGAAATATTTTTTGATCCTTTTGTAAGTGTCGGAGGATACTTAAAAGATGTTAACTTTAATACGGAAGTACAAATGGCAGGCCTTATAATTGGTAAAAATTTTGTTTTAGCACCTCATTATTCCTCATTTATTCCAGGAAACATTAATGATGAATCAGTATCTGAAAGTGATATTCTCAGTATCATGGTAAAGACATCTGATGATTGTAAAGGTTATGTGACTGATGATGGGGATGTTGTTAAAATTAACACTATTCATGATATTCGCTATTTGGCTGAAGGAACCGCTACCGCAGGTTTTGTTTTGGAAAAAGTTGGAGTTGACCCAAATACTATTGGTTCAACGGTGTACCGTGGTGCACATCCGGGTGGAACTGCAAAAATTGGTGAAATAGTAAACAGCAATTTGGAAACTGCAATTAAAAACTTATTTGTTTGTGATGCTAGTGTATTGCCAATTTCTCCTGGAAAGCCACCCATATTGACAATACTCGCATTATCTAAAAGATTGGCAGATTATTTAAAAAAATAGAAGATTATTCAAATTGTTTATAAATATCTTCTGTTTTTATTAATTTTTCACAATAGTGGCATCGAACTACTGGGGGATTTTCAGTAACAACATTAAATATTGGGGTTATTGGTTCGTTCTCATAGTTAGTAATACATTTTGGATTTGTACACTTAATGATTGATGTAATTTTTTTAGGCAGTACAATCTTATTTTTTTTAATAGGTTTAAAATCCCTAATAATATTAATTGTAGCTTTCGGAGCAATTAAAGCAACTTGATTAAGTTCTGCAGGATCCAATTCTCTGTTTTCGATTTTTAAAATGTCTTTTCTACCAAGCTCTTTAGAATATACATTCATTGCAACTGTGACATTTTTTGTTTCATTATCTGGAAGGCCTAAAATTTTAAGAATATGTAATGTTTTATTGGCAGTAATGTGGTCAATTACAGTACCATTCTCAATTGCTCTAATTTTTAATTCAGATTTGTTGTTAATCATTTAATCTACCCTGTATACATTTTTAAATCTTTCATTTCAATGATTGTTTCGGTATCAGTAACTAATTTTTTGGAATCTTTATCTTTAGTGGCAATAGTGAAACTTTCAATCACTCTTGCTCCACGCATTTTCACTTTTTCTTCGAGCCTTTCGATATTTGTATCTCCACGACCTCCATCCATAGTAGCAAATAATATTACATCCTTCCCAGTCAAATTGCATCGATCAATTATTGTTAAAATAGCAGGAGTTGGATTTCCAGCCCATGTTGGTGTTCCAAATATGATTGTATCATAATCGGTCAAGTCGACTTTTGCAGGAGCGATGTCAGTTTTACTTTCCCTTAATGCACTAATTGATGCAAAAATTTTATTTTTCAACCCGTCACGATTTTTCAAATCTTTGATTTTTAATATATTTGCCCTTAGATTTTTTGCTAAAGTATTAGCTACTAATCCAGTTTTTCCACTTTGTGAATAATAAATTATTAATGTAGCCATGTTTTTTCTCCCCTTAGTATTGTTTAAGGATGAAGACCTAAATGTCTTAATCCTAATTGTTCTGTAAGATTCAGAATGATGTTCATGTTTTGAATAGCTTGACCGGATGCACCTTTAACAAGGTTATCAATACATGATAACATCACAAGTCTACCCGTATCGTCTATTTCAAAACCACCTATATGTACAAAGTTAGAACCTCTAACAGAACTTAAATGCGGAATTTCTCCTTCGTCCATAAGTTTAATGAAGTATTCGTCTCCATATTCTTTTTCATATAATGTTCTGATTTCCTCAGGTGTAATATCTAAATATTCTTCTTTTAAGAAGCTGTGGCTTGTAGTTTGAATTCCTCTATTAATAGGTACTAAATGTGGTGTAAATGAGACTTTAACATCATCAAATCCGTGTAATTCTTGTTGGATTTCAGATGTATGTCTATGTGCAGAAATTTTATATGGATTTACATTGTCTGCGATATTCGGATAATGTGTAGTTGCGGAAGGATTTACACCTGCACCGGTAACTCCAGTTTTTGAATCAATGATAATTCTTTCGACTAAATCATTTTTAACTAGAGGATATGAGGATAAAATTGCACCTGTTGGAAAACATCCAGGGTTTGCTATCAAATCACATTTTTTAATTTCATTTCTATATAATTCTGGAAGTCCGAATATGCTTTCACGTTCTTTATCAGTATGTTCCATTCCATACCATTTTTCATAAACTGCAGTATCACGGTATCTATAATCACCACTTAAATCAACTACTTTAGTCCCTGTTTCTAAGAGTTCTGGAACAATTTTCATTGATGCACCATGAGGAGTTGCTGTAAATACTACATCAGCATCTATTTCAGAGGGTTTTTTATCTTTAAATACTAATTCTGTATCTCTAACATGCGGATGAGTTTTATGGACTGGTTGCCCATCTAATTTTCTTGATGTAATCTCAGTCACTTCAACTTCTGGATGTACACTTAACATTCTTAAAAGTTCTCCTCCTGTATATCCACTTGCCCCTACAATTGCTACACTTTTCATTTTTATAATCTCCTGATTAATTTAATTCTCCAGTTTTATCTTTAAAATCTGTGTGTTTGATTCTTTTAATAATTTTACAAGTGCTGTCGAGTTCTCCAAACATATAATCTTCAACACGCATGGCTTTAGCTTTAATTCCTCTTTTATCTAAAGATTGTTGCAATTTTTTAACATTATGATCTTGATCGGAACCTATTGCGATGATGTCAGGTTTAATTTCTTCAACAATTTTAAACATATCGTTATCATGTCCAAGATATGCTTCATCAACAGGTTTAAGGCTTTTAATCATCTCCAGTCTTTGCTCTTGTGGTATTATTGGTATTCTTTTTCTTTTTTCCACAGTTGAATCTCTAGCTATTACAACTGCAAGAACAGCATTCTTTCCTCCTAATTCCTTAGCCTTTTTGAGGAATAATACATGTCCCGGATGAAGTATATCGAATGTTCCAGTCGCCATTACTTTCATTAAATTACCTCTTTTGATATTTTAAAGCTTCAGTTAAATCAATTTTATCTTTATAAAGTGCAGAACCAATTACTATTCCATCCACACCACTTTCATTTAGTTTTCTAATATCATCTATTGTTGAAATTCCTCCTGAATAAACAATAGGAATATCGACAGATTCTTTAAGTTCAACTACAGGATCAGTGTAAAATCCACCTAAAAGTCCTTCAACATCAACATTTGTAAATAAAATACTTCCTGCTCCATATTCTTTAAATTCGGATGAAATTTCAACAGGACTTTTATCAATTTTTTCCTGCCATCCTTTAATAACTACTTTATTGTCTTTACTGTCAAGTGAAATCATTATTCTATCTGATCCATACTCATCAGATAATTCAGTAATAGTTTCAGGGTGTTGAATGCCCATTGTTCCAATTATTAATCTTTCAATATCAAGGTTTAATAATTGACGAGCATAGTCCAAGCTTCTAATTCCACCACCAAGTTGAATCGGGACACTAACTTCTTTTAAGATTTTTTTAATTATATCAAAGCTAGCAATGCCATTGATTGTTCCATCCAAATCAATAACATGAATGTTGCGAGCTCCTAAATCCTCCCAATGTTTTGCAACAAGTTCAGGATTTTCAATTTCCACCATTTCACTTCCAGGCTTTCCTTGAACAAGCTGCACACATTTTCCATTCTTAATGTCAACTGCGGGCATTATTAACATTTCATCTTTTTTAAATGACATTTGCAATTTTCCTGTAATATTTTATTATAAATTATTTTTTTGTTTTAAAATGTTTTATATGTATTGATTATATATGGGTATGTATGAATGAGAAACTCTATGAATTATTTAATGTTGTGTTAAAATCTGAATTTTCAATAAAAGATTATGATGATAAAACAATAATTGAGTTGGGTGAAAACTCAAAATATGGAACAATGGAAACTTACTCGTTATTTCCAGGTGTTATTCTTGCTTATGTTGATGTGAATATTAAAAATGTGGAAGAAGTTTTTATTGAAGAAAAAATGGATTCTAGGTTGCTTGAAATTAATCATTGTTCTAGTGGGAGATATGCATATGCTGTTGGTGATGATAAAATAATTTACTTTGGACGTGGTGATTTATGTGTTAGTATTTATGATTTAACGAAATCATTATCAGAGTTTCCATTGGATTATTATGTAGGATTAGAGATTTTCATTGATGTGGATATGGCTAATGAATACATTAAATATTATATTCCTGATTTTGATTTGATTGAATTCTATGAAACATTAGAGAAAAACAATGGATTTGTACTGTTAAGAGCTAATGAAAAAATTGATCATGTAATTGGTGAATTGTATGGTGTTGATGAGAGAATTAAAAAATCTTATTATAAGTTAAAATGTTTGGAGTTATTATTATTTTTTTCAATTACTAATTTTACTAAAACAGAATCTTTTTCTCTTTCTAAAAAACAAGTTAAAATTATTGAAAATGTCAAAAACGATTTGATTGAAAATCTGGAAACTAAAATCACTATTGATCAACTTGCAAATAAATATGGCAGGAGTAAAACCACTTTAAAAAATTGTTTTAAGGAAATATATGGAAAACCTATATTTAAATGGAGAAAGGAGTATAGATTGGATTATGCTTGTCATCTGATTGAAGAAGGTCATTATTCTATTAGTGAAATTTCAAAAATTGTTGGTTATTCTTCTCATTCAAAATTTAGTCAAGCTTTTAGGGACTATGTTGGTTGTACTCCTTCAGAATATAAAAATTAACTAATGTCTTTTTGGCATATTTTTTGACTTTTTAGTTCAATCATATTTATATACTAATTTTAATTATACTTTATAATGTAAAATGGTTTATTTAGGTTATTTTTTAAAAAATACATAATATTAGTCTTTTAATTTATTTTTAGGATATTTTTAGGCTATTGTCTTTTTAGACCATTTTAAATTTTTAGGTATTCCTAAATTAACTTTTTAGGAGGTTTTTATGTCAAATAATCGAAATAAGAATAAATTCATACGATTGCTTAATTATTCGGGAAATTATAAATATTTAACTATTTTAGGCATGATATTTTCAGGTTTAAGTGCAATTTCTCTTTTAATTCCATTTATATACATATGGGATGTGGTAAATGCACTTTTAGTTGTAGCTCCAGACTTTGCTAAAGCACAGAATTTGGAAAGTTATGCTGTTGGTGCATTTTTCTATGCATTTTTAGGGATTGCCTTAAACTTTTGCGGTTTAATGTGTACTCACTTATCTGCATTTAAAAATGAGAAAAATATGAAAGATGCTACTGTAAATCATCTGTTAAATTTGCCTTTAGGTTACTTCTCAAACCACACTAGTGGGGGCTTAAGAAAAGTAATTGATTTTAGTACTGCAAAAACTGAAGGATTTTTAGCTCATAATCTATTTGATTTAGTAGGAGCAATAGTCACACCAATTGTATTTTTAATATTATTATTCAGTTTTGATTTGTTACTTGGATTGATATGCCTTATTCCAATTATATTATGTTTCTTATTCATGTATCCAATGTTTTCTAAAGATTCACAAAACATTATGGCTCAGTATCAAAGTTACTTGGAAAAAATGAATGCAGAAGCGGTTGAATATGTAAGAGGAATTCCAGTCACAAAAGCATTCCAACAAACTGTATATTCATTTAGAAACTTTATTGATGCAATTGAAAATTACGGAAAATTCGCTGCAAATTATTCTTTATCAACACAACTTCCAATGACTGCATTTACAGTATCAATTAATGGATTTTTTGCGTTATTGATTCCTGCAGGAATATTAATTGCAGGAGCTCTTGTTGATGTTAAATTTTTAGCTAATTTTATTTTCTATGTGATTTTCACACCAATATGTGCTGTAATGATGAATAAGATAATGACGATTTCACAAGATTGGATGCTTGCAAGTTATGCATTGGATGGTATTGAAGCTATTTTAAATGAAAAACCATTAGTTGAACCAGCAAATCCTCAAAAACCTAAAAATCATTCAATTAAATTTGAAGGAGTATTTTTTGATTATGAAGAATCAAACTCTGAAGAACATATATTAAATGATGTTAATTTAAAAATAAACGAAAATGATTCTGTTGCATTAGTTGGACCATCAGGTGGAGGGAAAACAACTATTGCATCATTAATTCCAAGATTTTGGGATGTGGATGAAGGTTCAATTAAAATTGGTGAAGTGGATGTGAGAAATATATCAACAAAAGATTTAATGGAAAATATTTCTTTTGTATTTCAGAATACTAAGCTATTTAAAGATTCAATTTATAATAATGTGGCTATTGGTAAAAAAGGCGCTTCAAGAGAAGAAATCCTAAATGCGTTAAGTCTTGCTCAATGTGATGATATTATTGATGAGTTGCCGGATGGAATTGATACAGTAATTGGAACAGAAGGAACTTATCTTTCAGGAGGTCAACAACAAAGAATCGCTCTTGCAAGGGCAATTTTAAAGGATGCTCCAATTATTATTCTAGATGAAGCAACTGCATTGGCAGATCCTGAAAATGAATACATGATTCAAAAAGCTATTTCAGAAATTACCAAAGATAAAACGGTTATAATGATTGCTCATAGGTTATCTACAGTTCGAAATGTGGATAAGATTTATGTGGTTGAAAACGGAAGAATTGTGGAGGAAGGTACTCACAGTAATTTAGTTGAAAATGAAGGTCTTTATTCTAAAATGTGGGATGAATTCAACAGATCTATTCAATGGAAAGTTAAAAGTGAGGTGATATAATGTTATCTGAATTGTTTATTGAAAGATTTGGATTAACAAAAGAGGGTTCTGATAATTTAATTAAAGGAATTATTTACACAGCACTTCAAAATATTTCATTTATGTTTCCAGTTGGATTATATGCTGCATTGTTATATATTTGGATTAATCCTTTAATTAGTGGAAAAATTATCAATCCTGATTTGGGAATATTTATTTTAGGAATTTTGATTATACTTGGGATTATATTTGTATTTTCATGGAAACAGTATCATTTTGTATATAATACAACTTATGTTGAAAGCATAAATAGACGAATAAATTTAGGTGAAAATTTAAGAAAATTGCCTCTTTCATTTTTTGAAAGAAGAGATTTAGCTGATTTAACTGCAACAATAATGAATGATTGCACTGATTTAGAACATGTGTTTTCACATGCAATTCCTCAATTGCTTGGTTCAATATTATCATTAATTTTAGTGTCCATTGGTCTAATAATCTTTGACTGGAGGTTAGCCATAGCACTTTTATGGGTAGTTCCAGTATCATTTATAATACTTTATATTTCAAAAAAGATGATTTACAGAGGTAGTAAAATTGTAACAAATGATTTACTTGAATGCGGAGATTCAATGCAGGAATGTATAGATTCAATTCGTGATCTAAAATCATATAATTATGAAAATGAATATTTATCTAAATTAAATGATATTACCAGTAAAATAGAAAAATCAAGAATTAAATCAGAATTAATGCTTTCAAGTGGAGTGATTACGGGAAAAGTAATTTTAAATCTTGGAATAGTTTCTGTCATACTATTAGGTTCAAATTTAATTATGAATGGTCAAATAACAATTTATACACTTTTAATATTCTTAATAGCTTCTGCAACTATCTATGCTCCAGTTGAAAAGGGGTTAATGTTTTTATCTGAAATATTGATGATGGATATTAAAATTGAAAGAGCAAAGGAAATAGAAATGCTTGTTATTGAGGATGGTCTTAAAGATTATTCTCTTGATGGTTATGATATGGAATTTAGTAATGTTAACTTTAACTATGATAATTTAAAAGATGTTTTAGATGATATTAATTTTATTGCAAAACAAGGTGAAGTGACTGCACTTGTTGGACCTTCAGGAGGGGGTAAATCAACGGTTTCAAAACTTGCAGCAAGATTTTGGGATCCGGTTTCTGGTGAAGTTTCAATTGGGGGGCGGAATCTAGTAGAATTAGATTCAGAAAAACTCCTTGAAAACTTTTCAATTGTATTTCAAGATGTAATTTTATTTAATAATACAATTATGGAGAATATTCGTGTTGGAAAAAAAGATGCAAGTGATGATGAAGTAATTAAAGCAGCAAAACTTGCAGAATGTGATGAATTCGTTCAAAAACTTCCGAAGGGATATAATACTATTATCGGTGAAAATGGTGAGTTATTATCTGGAGGTCAGAGACAAAGAATCTCTATTGCAAGAGCTTTACTTAAAGATGCTAATGTTATTCTTTTAGATGAAGCAACTTCATTTTTAGATGTTGAAAATGAATCTAAAATTCAAAAGGCTATTTCAACATTAATTAAAAATAAAACAGTCATTATCATTGCACATAGGATGCGTACTATCGCAAATGAAGATAAAATCGTTGTCTTGGATGAGGGTAAGATTGTTGAGCAAGGTTCACCAGATGAATTACTTGCTCAAAATGGATTATTTAAACATATGGTTGAATTACAAAAATTAAGCGGTAAATGGGAAATATAATTTCCCAATATTCATTTTTATTAAATTAATTAGGGGTAAAAATTATGAGTGAAATATTAAATGTAAAAGATTTAATTACTGTAGGTATTTTTTCAGTGATTATGGTAGTATTGATATTCCTATTTGGAATGTTGGGTTATATTCCAATATTGATGTTGGCTCTTCCAATTATTGCTGCATTAATATGTGGAGTTCCATATATGCTGTTTTTAACAAGAGTATCAAAATTTGGAATGGTGACATTGTTGGGCTTAGTTTTAGGAATTGTAATGTTTTTAAGTGGTCACACATGGGTGCCTATTGTAATATTTACTTTATTTGCATTTATTGCAGATTGTATATTAAAAATGGGCAATTATTCATCTGTTAAAAATTCAATTATTAGTTATAGTTGTTTTATAGTGGGTATTATGGGTAATATGATACCATTTTTTGTTTTAAGAGATTATTTCATTGAATCTATACGTAATTCAATGGGTAATGATTATGTGAATGTGATTGCACCATTTTTAAATTATGAAGTTTTTATAATTCTAGTTATTTTAACATTTATTTTTGGTTTAATAAGTGCATATCTTGGCAAAATAGTATTGAAAAAACACTTTGAAAGAGCGGGAATAGCTTAAGGTGATTTTGTGGAATTAGAACTAAATAATAATCCTGGTTTAAATGTGGATCCTAGAACAAAAATCATTCTTCTAATTATTATAAGTTTCATGGTTTTTAATGAGGCACCTTTATATGTTAGTGGGATTCTAGTTTTAATTCCATTTTTTTGTTTATTTTTTTCAGATTATAAAAAAGTAGCCTTAATTTATATTGTAGTGTATTCATTGGCTATTTATGTTCAAATTTATTTGCTTCCAACATCTACGGGTATCTTATCTATAATCTTGATAACATTTAGTTATACTTCATCTAGGATGTTGCCTATTTTTATGATGGGATATTATACAATATCTTCAACAAAAGTTAGTGAATTTATAACTTCAATGGAAAATACTAATATTCCAAAAGAGATTATTATTCCTCTTTCTGTAGTTTTTAGATATTTGCCATCAGTTTATGAAGAAATTAAATCAATAACTAATGCAATGAAAATGAGAGGTTTTGGTTTTACAGTTAAATCTTTAAAATCTCCTTTGAAAATGATTGAATTTTATATGATTCCTATTTTAATAAGTGCTATTAAAACAAGTGATGAATTATCGGCGGCATCTCTTACAAGAGGGCTTAGTAACCCTAAAAAAAGAACTCATTTACTTGAAGTTAAATTTTCTAAAATAGATTATTTTTTAATTATGATTGCAGTTATCGGATTTATAAGTTTTGCGTATTATTTTATAGGTGGTCATTAATGATAAATATTAATAATGTTTCATTTTCATATAATGATGATATTAATTTGGAAAATATTAATTTAAACATTAAAAAAGGTGAAGTTATTTTACTTTGCGGTGAATCTGGTTGTGGAAAAACAACGTTGACTCGTTTTTTAAATGGGCTTATTCCAAATTTTTTTGATGGAAATAGAAAGGGTTCAGTGTATATGAATGGCAATTTGATTGATGAGATGGAGATATATGAAATATCGGAATATATAGGATCTGTTTTTCAAAATCCTAAAACACAATTTTTCAATGTAGATACAACTTCTGAACTGGTTTTTGGATGTGAAAATTTAGCTATTGATAAAGATGAAATTGAAAGAAGATGGGAAATGGTTGTCAATGATTTTGACTTGGAACATTTATTAAATAAAAATATTTTCGAATTGTCTGGGGGCGAAAAGCAAAAAATAGCATGTGCATCTGTTTCTGCGGTTTTTCCGGATATATTGGTTTTAGATGAACCATCTTCCAATTTAGATTCTCAATCAACTTGGTATTTGGGAGAAATAATTAAAAAATGGAAATCACAAGGAAAGACGGTTATTATTGCTGAACATAAATTATTCTTTTTAGAAAATGTTGTTGATAAAGTAATTTTCATAAAAAACGGTAGAATTACTAATATTTGGCCAATTTCAGAATTTAAAAATATTTCACATAAAGATTGGGGTTTACGGCAATTGAATTTAAGGAATTTAACTGCAAAATGCGGCGAATATTATTCCAAAACTCAAGAATTTTTAGAATTTAAAAATTTCAAATTTAAATATAAAAAAATCCCAGTGTTGGATATTGGTAATTTTAAAGTACCTAAAAATGAGATAATTGCTATTATTGGAAAGAATGGTGCTGGAAAATCTACCTTTGCGGATTGTTTATGCGTTCTTAAAAGATCCTTTAATGGTGAACTTATTGTTAATAATAATTCTCTAAAAAGAAAAGATCGATTGAAAAAGAGTTATATGGTTATGCAAGATGTCAATCATCAATTATTCACTGAAAGTGTTCTTGATGAAGTATTGTTGAGTATGGATGAAGAAGATATTGATTTTGCTGAATCTATTCTGACTAATCTGAATTTAATTCATCTAAAGGATGCTCATCCAATGGTTTTGTCTGGGGGTGAGAAACAAAGAGTTGCTATTGCTTCTGCTATTGCTTCTAAAAAGGAAATATTGATTTTCGATGAACCGACAAGTGGGCTTGACTTAAATAATATGATGAAAGTAAGTGAAAATTTAAAATATCTTCAAAGCTTAGGGATGACTTCTTTCATTATAACCCATGATTTTGAGCTAATAATGGAAACATGTTCCCATATCATTCATCTGGAGGATGGAAAATTAATTGGAAATTATAAGATTAACGGAGAAAAATTAAGTGAATTTTTTTTAAATTAAATTTTTTCATTTATTTTAAAAGGCAATAAACAACCTAATATTTTAGGTATGCCTAAATTTAAATACTTTATTTGATATATAATAATGTAAATAATTAATATATAGGAAGGCAATATTAATGGGTACAATTATTGAATTTAAAAATGTGTGTAAAGAATATAAATCTGGAAATCACATTTTAAAAGCTATGGATAATGTTAATTTTACAATTGGTGAAGGGGAGTTTGTTGTAATTCTTGGACCGTCAGGTGCAGGTAAATCCACACTATTGAACCTTTTAGGTGGTCTTGATAGTGTTACTTCAGGTCAAATTATTGTTAATGATAATCATGTTGAATCATTCACTGACAATCAATTGACTGAATACAGAGCTAAAAATGTTGGTTTTATCTTTCAATTTTATAATTTGATTCCAAATTTGACTGCTTTGGAAAATGTGGAATTAATGAAGGATATTGTTGATGTAAAAATCAATGGATTGGATGTTTTAAATTCTGTTGGTTTAAAAGATCATGCTAATCAGTTTCCTGCACAATTATCTGGTGGGGAACAACAAAGAGTATCTATTGCAAGAGCTGTTTCTAAACAGCCTACAATGCTTTTATGTGATGAGCCTACTGGTGCACTTGACTCAAAAACTGGTGTTTTAATCTTAAATTTACTTCAAGACATGAGCAATAACAAAAATACTACTGTGGTTATTGTAACTCACAATGCTATTTTGGCGGATGCTGCTGATAAAGTAATTAGGATTAAAAACGGTCAAATAGAAAGTATTGCTATAAATGAAAATCCAAAAAAAGTTACTGATTTGGAATGGTGAGTATATGCTTGCAAAGAAGATGTTAAGAGACATCAAAAAGCATAAAACTCAATTTTTATCTATTTTTTTAATGGCATTTTTAGGAGTATTTGTGTTTGCTGGTGTTGGTGGGGAATCAGTCGGGCTTGAAGTAAATGTAAATAATTACTATAATGATACTAATTTAGCTGATGGTTGGATTTATTCACATAATTTGGATATGAATTTTATTGATGATGTGAATAATTTAACTCCAACGACTCAAAGTGAGAGACAACTGGTTTTGGATTCGATTGTAGATTTTTCAAATAATCCTGAGATTAAACTGCATTTTGTTGAGAATAATACCATATCTAAATTTTATTTGATGGATGGTGAACCATTGAATATCAGTGATGAAGATGGGGTGTGGCTTGATAAAAGTTTTGCAGATGCTAAAAATTTAAAAGTAGGCGACAATATTACTTTTGAGTTTAACGGATTCAAAATCAAAAAAGAAATTAAGGGAATTGGATATTCGCCGGAATATGTATATCATGCGTCAACTTCATCAGTAATACCTGATTTTAGCAAAATTGGTTTTGCTTACATGTCTTATAAAGCATTTCCTACAGATAATATTTTATATAATGTTTTAAATGTAAAGTTTACTGGATCTCCTGAGGAATATAATAATTTATTGTCTGATAAGCTTGATGGGGAGTATAATTCATTTGTTGAACAGTCTGAACATTCAAGTGTTTCTCAATTTTCAGAAGAAATTAATCAGCATAAAATGATGGGGGATATTTTTCCAGTTGTATTTATATTGATTGCAATGTTAATCCTTTTAACAACAATGACTAGAATTATTGCACATCAACGAACTCAAATTGGTATTTTAAAAGCAAGTGGATTTACAAATAAATCAATCATGTTTCATTATGTGTCTTACGGTTTATGGTTAGTTTTGATTGGTTCTATTTTAGGTTTAATTATTGGGCCTGTGACATTGCCTCAGTTATTTTATCCATCAATGAGTTCAACTTACAAATTACCTTCATGGAATCCCGCATGGAGTATGGATTTTGTTTATGTTGCTGTTGTTATGATTATAATATCTCTTTTAGTATCTTATTTTGCAGTTAGAAGCATTTCAAAGGAAAATCCTGCTGATACAATTAAGCCAAAAATTCCTAAAATTTCATCGTCAGGTTTAGTTGAAAAAATAGGATTCTGGAAACATTTATCTTTTAATTCTCGTTGGAATTATCGTGATGCTAAAAGAAATAAATTCAGGGCATTAATGACAATAATTGGAGTCATTGGTTGCACTGCACTTCTGGTATCAGCATTTGGGATGTATGATGGGATGAATGATTTAAAAGAATGGGAATTCAATCAGATAAATCATTATGAATCAAAATTAGTCATTGATAATGCTGCATCCTTATCTGAAATTGATGATGTTGCTCGTGAGGTTAATGGGGATAAAATAATGGAATCGGCTATTGAAATCGAATCGGATTCGGCTAAAAAGTCAGGATCTCTGATAGCTTTAAACCACACAGATTTAATAACACCAACAGATTATAATTGGAATAAAATAGAAATTAGGGATGATGAAGTTTCTATTTCACAAAAAATGGCTGACATGTTAGACATCAATGTTGGGGATACTGTAAAATTGCATATTATTGGTTCGGATAAATGGATTAAGACAAAAATTGATAAGATTCATGCAGATCCGACATCACAGGGAATTGTAATGTCTTCTGATAAACTAGAAACTCTTGATTTAAATTACACTCCTACAAGCATTGTTACTGAAGAGCATGTTGATAAGAATTATTCTATTATTAAAACAGTTAACTCAATGAAGGATATGGCTTCTAGCTGGGATGAGTTAACAGAATCAATGTGGCTATTAATTTATATATTGATATTTTTCGCATCCCTTCTAGCTATTGTTGTACTTTATAATTTAGGTTTGTTATCGTTTACAGAAATCGAACGTGAAATAGCAACTCTTAAGGTTTTAGGATTCAAAACAAGTTCATTGAGGAAGCTTCTGTTAACACAAAACTTATGGTTTACTTTTGCAGGATTTATATTAGGACTTCCTATTGGTTATTATATATTAAAGATGATGTGGGATTCTTCAGGAGATTCATTTTACATATTGCCTTCAATATCTCCTATGAATTTTATTCTAACTGCAATAATAACATTTACTTTATCAATATTTGTAAATTTAATGTTTTCACGTAAAATTAGGAAGTTAAATATGGTTGAATCATTAAAAAGTGGGGAATAGGTGTTATATCTATTTCTACTTAATTAGTGACAAAATATTTAAAAATAAATTCATTTCAACTTATTATTAAG
>CAYFRZ010000026.1:0-18077 GCA_964345675.1 uncultured Methanobrevibacter sp. | reverse complement strand
AAAATAAGAAAAAAAGAAATTAAATAGATAGAAATCTATCTATTTGATTAAGTCAGAATCAGATTTGTCTAACCATTCGTTTACGATTTTTACTGCACAGTAGTTACCACACATAGTACATGTGTCATCTTCTTCAGGTGGTCTTTGATCTCTTTTTGAACGTGCAGCTTCAGGGAACATTGCACATGAGTATTGTGCTTCCCAATCGAGATTTTTACGAGCTTCAGCCATAGCTAAATCTTGTGAACCATCAATTTGATCAGTTGCTAAGTCACCAGCATAAGCTCCAATTTTAGTTGCAATTACACCTTCTCTTACATCATCAGGGTTAGGAAGTGCAAGGTGTTCGGCAGGAGTTACATAACAAATAAAATCTGCTCCGGCTTTTGCAGATGATGCCGCACCAATTGCAGATACAATATGGTCATATCCTGGTGCTACATCACATACAATAGGTCCAAGCATGTAGAAAGGAGCATTTGAACACATTTTCTTTTGAATCATGACATTTGTTGGAATTTCATTAATTGGGATATGTCCAGGTCCTTCAATCATACATTGTACTCCAGATTCACGGGATCTATCAATTAATTCTCCTAAAATGATCAATTCTTGGATTTGGGCTCTGTCGGTTGAATCAGCAATTGATCCCGCTCTCATACCATTAGCAAGTGAAAGAACAACATCGTGCTCTTTAGCAATTTCTAGAACATAATCAAAGTTTGAGTATAATGGATTTTCTTTTTCATTTTCAACAATCCATCCGGACATGAAGGATCCTCCACGGGATACAAGTCCAGTCACACGGCCTTGCCTTTTGAGTCTGGTTAATGTTTCAATGTTAATACTACTGTGAATTGCCATGAAATCGATACCATCTTTTGCTTGTTTTTCTATAGCATTGAATAAATCATCTTCAGTCATATCAACTACGGAACCATGTTCTCTAATACTCTCAATAGATGCTTGGTATACTGGTACTGAACCTACTGGTAATGGGGACATGTCGAGAACTCTTCTTCTGATTTCATCTAAGTCTCCACCAATACTCAATTCCATTAAACAGTCTGCACCATGGTCAATTGCTATTTGTGCTTTTTGCACTTCTTCATCAAAGTTAACAATATCGGTTGAAGTTCCAACGGTTGCATTTACTTTGGTTCTAAGGCCTGCACCAATACCTGCAGCTTCAATATCTCTGTTTACATTACCTGGTATTACAATAGTACCTTCGGCTACTGATTTTAAAATAAAATCCTCTGAAACATTTTCAATTTTCGCAACATGTTTCATTTCTTCAGTTAATATTCCTTTTTTCGCATCACTAATTTGGGTCATGTTATCACGTTATAGTCCAATAAAATTTAAAATAATCAAATTTATTTTAATTAAATTTAATATTAATTTGATATTCTCTTATATTTATTTATTAGTATTTAAATTAATAGGTTAGTTTTTAATTAAAATAATATTGATACATATCAAATATTTTTGAAAAAATAGTGTTTTTAGTTTTTAAATAGTAAAATAAAGTTATATTGATATAAATAAAGTATACTTTAAAAAAAGTTAAAAAAAGAATAGATTTAATAACATCTATTCATTCTTTCAAATGCATCATCAAAAGTGGGCATATTTGTTTGACAACCTTGCTGTTCAACAATAAATGATGATACGGTTGATGCAAATTTAGCAGATGCTTCTAATGACTCACCGTTTAGGAATCTTGATAAAAATCCTGCTCTATAAGAATCTCCAGCACCAGTTGGGTCAACAACTTCTGTTTTAATTGCATCAATTTTTATTTTATCTTCATTTGAATAAATCTCACTACCATTAGCACCACAAGTTTTAACGATTATTTTTGGACCTAATTCTCTAAGGCCATCTAAATCTACTTCGAGTGATTCCAGTATTCTTCCAATTTCATGATGATTTCCAAAAAGAATTGTTGTGTTTTCAATAACCTCTCTTAACTTTTTGATATCATACATTCCGAGGTCTTGACCTGGATCAAATGAAACAAGTAAATCTTCATTTTTAGCTTCTTCAGAGCATTTCCAATTAAAATTAGGGTCTCCTGTTGCTAAATGCACTGCTTCAGTATTTTTAATTGCAGATGTAGGTACTTTACTTTCTGCAAATTCACGAGCAGCACCCCAATAGAAATAACTAATTTGGTCTTCGTTGTCATCAGTTAAGACAAATGCGGTAGGAGTTGATTCGCCAGGAACAATAATTAAAGAATCAGTGTTAATATCAAAATTTTGCATATGTTCGTAATATTCAGTTTTTTTGAAATCTCCACCAACAGCTGAAACTAAAGAAGTTTTTAATCCTAATTTAGCTCCCACACAAGCAACATTTGCTGCAGCCCCACCATTAAATGTTTTCATATTTGTTATTGGAGCAGAAAAGTTTGCTTTTGGAAATTCAGGCACCCTAATAATGTAGTCATGAGCAGAGTGACCAATTGCTAGTAAATCTCTGTTTTTTACCATAATATCGCCTTTAAATTTTCTAATCTAATATTGTTTTTTATCATTATTTAATGTTTTGAAAAATCAAATAGATGATAAATCACAAAAAACTGGTCATATAAGTTGGAGTATATAGTATATTATTATAATGTATATTTTATTTTTTCAAGAGCATTTGGAAAGTAATATTACATAGGGGTGAAACCTTGATTTTTAATACTTTTTTGCCCTTCTTCATTAGTTAAGTATTTGATGAATTCATCAACTTCTTTTTTATCTTCATTAACTTTAACTAAACTAATGACATGTTGTGTATCGAATTTTAAAAGGTTATTTCCTTTAAAATAGCTTGCATTTAAGAATGTATGTAGATTTTTTGAATCCCTAACTTTTTTATATGCGTCAAATTGGGAACTTACATTTTCTTTAATATTGACATTTATATCGTAATGTTTTAAACTGTCCCAGGCAAGTCTTTGGGCGGATCCGGATACACTTACAAAATCAAGACCTTCTAAGTCTGAAATGCTTTCAATTTTTTTAGACTTGGGGCTTGAAATAAGAACTAAATAATCGTAAGCTATCGGATAAAAATTTATATCTCTTTCGAATGCTATTAATGGGTCATCTAAGGTTAATATGTCAACAACGCCTCTTTTTGCAAGTTCAAAAGCATCTTCATCGTTGCTACTGTAAATATTAGTTTTAAAAGGTAAGTTAATACTTTCTAAAAGACCAGTACTAATATGGCCTCCAACGATGTTGATTGTTGAAGTTTTTTCAATTTGGATTATGTATTTTTTAAATTCTTCCAGTAGTTTTAGTCCTTCTTTTGTAAGTTTTGTACCATTTCCTACCTTTTTTGTAAGTTTAAGACCTAATTTTTCTTCTGCTTTTAGTATACGTCTATTGAATACTGTATGGGAAATGTTTAATTTTTTTGCAGATTTTCTCTGAGAGTTAGTTTTTGATAGGGAATCTAGACTTTCATATAATCTATATCCATAAACTTCCCCATTTATCTCTAAACTTATCAACCCTTTACTTTCAAATTCCATCAATTATAAATAAAATTTTAATCATAATTAATAATATCGATTTTGGGATTAGATAAAATGGAAATTATGAAAACTTCTATTAAGGCTATATTGGATAATATTAAAAATGCTGAAGAATTTTTAGATGAAAAAGCACTTGATGAATTTGAAAATATTATTATTGGGTCTAAAAATATCTTTGTTACTGGTGCTGGAAGATCAGGGCTTGCTGCTAAGGCATTTGCAATGAGATTAATGCATTTAGGTTTAAGTGCTTATGTTGTGGGGGAAACTATTTCTCCAGCTATTTATGAAGATGATTGTATTATTGCAATTTCAGGTTCTGGGGAAACAAATACTATTGTTTCTGCTGCAAAAATTGCTAAAAATAGGGGTTCAAAAGTATTGGCAGTAACATCTTATCCTGAATCTAGTTTAGGGCAATTGGCGGATGCTTTTATTCTTGTTAAAGGTAGAACAAAAAAAGAAGTGGATGATGAAAATTATATGAAACGTCAAATTCATGGAAATTATACTTCTTTAACCCCATTAGGTACTGCATTTGAGTTAACTACTTTAGTATTTTTGGATGCTATTGTTTCTGAATTAATGGAAAAAATGCAACAGACTGAAAGTGATTTAAAAGCAAGACACACAGTATTAGAGTAATTTAGTCAAAAATTACTCTATTTTGATTATTATATATGTTACAACGTTGGCCTCTTAGGAATCCAACAAGAGTAATATTTCCTTTTTTTGCAATATTATATCCAGAATTGGCCGGTGCAGCATTTGATGCTAAAAGAGGCACGCCGGCTCTAGTCATTTTGATTACCATGTCTGCAGGCATTCTTCCACTATAAATTACATATGATTGGTTTAAATCAAAACCATTTAATAAACCATATCCAATAACTTTGTCAACTGCAACATGACGACTTACATCTTCTTTTACAACAAATTGTCCATCATATACAATTCCCGCTACATGAGTTCCACCTGTTGCCTGCCAAATTTCCGCATTATTTTTTAATTCTTCGATTCTATCAAGTAATTCTTTAACATTAACTTGCAAATCAGATTCAACCGGAGTCACTTCTTTGATTTTACTTCTCCAGCCACCTGCGGAATCAGAACATAGCACGGTTTCATTTGTTCTAAGTAATTTATCATCAATTTTCACATTAATTTGTGTACCATCAATTTCAATTTTCTCGATGGCATTTAAAGATTTAATCATATTTTCATTAAATAAATAGCCTACAGTAAATTCTTCAAGTGAGTCCTCAATTGCAGATAAACTACGTGAAATATTCTTATTTATAGTTAAAGTTATAGTTTCGTCTTTTACAACTTTTTCTTTAACTTCATGATCCTGATTATTTTTATATTGTATTGCATTGATTTCTTTAATTTTCATTTTTTCATCCTCATAGAAACATGTCAATTGTTATATTTTAACTTTTATTAACTATATAATATATTAGTATTATAAATAAATTATATTAAGAGTCTTAATAATTTTACTAGGTGAAAAACTATGGATATTGAAGATTATGATGAACAGTTAAAAAAAGCAGTTGAATTTCATGGGGAACTTTGTGGTGGAATTGCTATAGGAACCAAACTTGGTATGTATGGTCTTGAACTTTTAGGCATGGAATTAAACCAAAGACATAAAAATTTAATCGTGATTTTAGAAAATGAGAGATGTACTGCTGATGGAATTCAGGCTGTAACCAAATGCAGTATCGGTAAAAGATCTTTAAAATTAGTATATTATGGAAAATTTGCAGCTACTTTTTTTAATATGGATACTGGTGAAGCCTATAGAATTTCTGATGCAGATGCAAATAAAAAAACTAAATCCAAAGAAACAAGGGAAGAACTAGTTGAAAGATTCAGAATAACTCCTCCTAATGAATTATTTAATGTTGAGAAAGTTAAAGTTAAACCTTTTAAAGAATCTCAAAAACCCGGTGACCCTCATAGCACCTCTTGGTGTAGTGTTTGTGGTGAAAAAATCACTGATAATTATCATTTAATCCGTTCAGGTAAACCAATCTGTAAGTCTTGTGCCGATGAATCATATTATGAAGTCATTGAATAGACTTCTTTTTTTACTTTTTTATAATTCTATCAATAGTATTTTATTTTATCATTTATTAAAATTAATTTTTCTGATGTAAAATTAATAATTTTATATTTCTTTCGATTTAATTTCATATTTTTAAAAATAACATATTATTTTGCTATTGTTTTATAAAAAAAGAGTTTTTTCACGATGTTACATATATTCATCATGATTTATCATTAACTTTATTTTTAATAACTTTTAATATTTAAATATTTCTTTTATTTTCTAATGGCAAATCCTTTATATATTAAACCAGTAATATAAGAACCATAATACTATGAAACATCTTATATGTGGAATTCATTAAGTATTATAAAATTAATTTATAAATGGGAATAAAAGAGGTTGATAAAATGAGTTCATTTAAAAGTCCAGTAGAAACTGCAAAAGCAATTTCAAAAACTGCTGGTTCAAAAGACTCTGCAAATATGGTTAATGTAATATTACTCTCCTTTTTGGCAGGAGCATATATTGCATTCGGTGGATTATTAGCTATCGTAGCAAGTGCAGGTATGATTAAAGCTGGTGCTCCAATCGGTTTAGAAAAATTTGTATTCGGTGCAGTGTTCCCTGTAGGTTTGATTATTGTTGTTCTTGCAGGATCTGAATTATTCACTGGAAATGTTATGTTTATGATTGTAGGTGTTTTAGATGGATCTGCTTCTGTTGGCGGTCTTGCTAAAAACTGGGTAATCAGTTGGATTTTCAACTTTGTTGGTGCTTTATTCGTTGCATACGTTTTAGCATTCATGGGAGGAATTTGTCCTACTGACGCAACAGCACCTGCTTATGCTATTTCTGCTAAAGCTATTGCAGTAGCAGAAGGTAAAGTAACCATGCCTTTCACTGTAGCTTTAATTAAAGCTATTGGTTGTAACTGGTTAGTATGTTTAGCTGTATGGTTAGCTAATGCATCTGATGATGTGATTGGTAAAATTTTCGGTATTTGGTTCCCGATTATGGCTTTCGTTACTATTGGATTTGAGCACAGTGTAGCAAACATGTGTTTCATCCCATTAGGTATGTTCTTAGGAGCTAAAGGTGTAACCTGGACTACTATCATGTTAAACAACATGGTTCCAGTTACTATTGGTAACATTATTGGTGGAGGACTCTTCGTAGCTTGTATTTACTGGTACACTTACCTTAAAGAATAAGCTTGTTAATTGAACTTTAAAGAAGTTTATTTACTAAGCTTCTTTTAATATTATTTAAAAAGATATATATTTGGAGATTATAAAATGGTTGAAATTAAATATGTTCCAACAATCTGTCCATACTGTGGTACTGGTTGTGGACTCAATTTCGTTGTAAAAGACGGAAAAATTGTTGGTGTAGAACCTTTAAAAAGAAGCCCTGTTAACGAGGGTAAAGTATGTCCAAAAGGAAACTTTGGATACCAATTTATTAATAGGGAAGACAGATTGACTACTCCTTTAATAAAAGAAAATGGTGAATTTAGAGAAGCTTCTTGGGATGAAGCATTAGACTTAGTTGCTAATAAACTCAAAGAAGTATCCGACGAAGATCCTAACAAAGTAGGATTCTATGCATGTGCTCGTTCACCTAACGAAAACATTTACATTACTCAAAAATTAGCAAGAGTAGCTTGTGGAACTCAAAACGTAGACCACTGTGCACGTATCTGTCACGGACCTACTGTAGCAGGTTTAGCAAATACTTTCGGATCAGGTGCTATGACCAACGGATTCGACAGTATTAAAGAAGCTGATTACATCTTCTGTATTGGATCTAACAACATGGAAGCTCACCCATTATTTGGACGTAAATTGATTCAAGCTAAACAAAACGGTGCAAAATTAGTTGTATTAGACCCAAGATTCACTCCTACTGCTAAAATTGCTGATGAATATGTTCAATTTGAAACTGGTACTGACGTAGCTTTAATGAATGCTATGATTAAAGTCATCATCGACAATGACTTGCAAGATGATGAGTTTATTGCAAACAGAACCAAAGGTTTCGAAGAAATGAAAGAAACTGTCCAAAAATACACTTTAGATAAAGCTTCTGAAATTACTGGTATCAAACCTGAAACCATTGAAAAATTAGCTATCGAATATGCATCTGCTGACAAAGCAGCTATTGTATACTCATTAGGTATTACTGAACACTCTCACGGTGCAGATAATGTAATGTCTACTGCTAACCTCGCAATGTTAACTGGTAATATTGGTAGACAAGGTACTGGTGTAAACCCATTAAGAGGACAAAACAATGTACAAGGTGCTTGTGATATGGGTGCATTACCTTCTGATTATGTAGGATACAGAAAAGTTAAAGATCCAGAAACTACTGCATGGTTCAATGAATACTACAGTGGAGAAGGTTACGAAGTAAACTTACCAACAACTCCTGGATTAACTTTAGTTGAAATGATGAACGCTGCTCATGCTGGTGACTTAAAAGTATTATACATCCATGGGGAAGACCCAGTTCTCTCTGATGCAGATGTTCAACACACTAAAGAAGCACTTGCAAACTTAGAAATGTTAGTTGTTCAAGAATGTTTCTTAACTGATACTGCACAATGTGCTGATGTTGTTTTACCTGCAGCAGGTTGGGGTGAACAAGAAGGTACATTCACTAGTGGTGAAAGAAGAGTACAATGCTTACACAAAGCTCAAGAACCTCCTGAAGGCGCATGGTTAGATTGGAAAATCATGGAAGAAATCGCAGTTAGAATGGGAGTACCAAGAGCTTTATTCCACTACGAATCTTCTGAAGACATATTCAATGAAGTCAGAGAATGTGCTCCTATCATGGCAGGTATGAACCGTGAAAGATTAGACACTCCTGAAGCACTTCACTGGCCTTGTCCTTCTGAAGATGACCCTTGTCAACCATTAATGCACAAAGAAAAATTCGCACACCCTGATGGTTTAGGTGTTTTCCAAGCATTAGAACACAAAGGACCTGTTGAAACTCCTGATGAAGAATACCCATTAATCTTAACTACTACTAGAGTATTGTTCCACTATCATGCTGCTATGACTAGAAGATGTGAAACCTTAAGTAATGAGGTAAAAACTGGATTCATCGAAATCAACACTAAAGATGCTGAAGCAAGAGGAATCATTAATGGTGAAGTTGTAAAAGCTTACTCAAGAAGAGGTGAAATTGCAATTCCTGCACGTGTAACTGATGACATCAGAGAAGGTATTGTAAACATTCCAATGCACTTTGTAGAATGTGCTGCAAACGTATTAACTAACTCCGATTCTTTCGACCCTAAATCTAAAATGGTTGAATTAAAAGCTTGTGCTATTAATGTAGAAAAACTCCCTGAAAAAGTAGTCATGAAAGGAGAAGTCTACAAAGATGGTACTGACACTGAAATTAAAGCTGAAAACATGGATACTACCACCATTAAAGTAGGTAAATAAATAAGGAGTAGATTTAAATGAGCGCAAAAACTAACAATATGTACTACGCATACTCTGCTATCGAAGATATCAAAGAAAAAGGAGAGTACGGTGGAGTAGTAACCACTATCATGAAATACTTATTAGAAGAAGGCATTGTTGATGGTGTTGTTGGAGTAACTGAAGGTCACGATATCTATGATGGTGTACCTATTCTCGTAACCGACCCTGCAGATGTAATTAAAACCGCTGGTTCTATTCACTGTGGTACTTTAAACATTGCTAAATTTGTATCAAAATACTTAGATGGTGCAAGAGACATGAAACTTGCTGTTGCATGTAAACCTTGTGATGCAATGACCATCAAAGAATTAATGAAAAAAGGAAAAATCATCGAAGATAATGTAATTATGATTGGTGTAAACTGTGGAGGAACTATGCCTCCTGTTCCTACCATGAACATGATTAGAGATGTATATGAATTAGATCCTAAAGATGTTATCAAAGAAGAAATTTCCAAAGGAAAACTCATAATGGAAACTGCTGACTGTGAAAAAGGAATTGCTATCAGTGAGTTAGAAGAACAAGGTATGGGTAGAAGAGAAAACTGTCAAAGATGTAACCTCAAAATTCCTTCCAATGCTGACTTAGCATTAGGTAACTGGGGAGTTATTGGACCTTTAACTGGAAAAGCTACTTTCGTTGAAGTATTTTCCGACAAAGGTGCAGAAGTTTTAGACAAAGTTATCGAAGCTGGTTTAATTGAAACTACTGCTCCTGAAGAAAAAGGAATCAAAATCAGAGAAAACATTAACAACTTCATGCTCAAAGAGTCCGTAGAGAAAAAAGAAGTTGATTATGCAGGCACTACTGGAGATATTATTGATGTATTCCACATGTATGAAGATGAATTCTCCAAATGTATGAAATGTTACGGTTGTCGTGAAGCATGTCCATTATGTTATTGTGAAGATTGCTGTCTTGAAACCGAAGGTCCTGAATGGGTACCTGGTGGATACACTCCTGCAGCTCCTTTCTTCCACTTAACTCGTTTAGTACACATGGTTGATGCATGTACTAACTGTGGACAATGTTCCGAAGTATGTCCATGTGAAATTCCTGTAGCTAAAGTATGGAGTACTGTAAACAACAAAGTAAGAGAAATCTACGGATACATCCCAGGTATGGGTAGTGATGAACCACTTCCATTCACCGATCATGTATCCAAAGCAAAATGGATTTAAGGGGTCTTCCCTTAATCCATTTTTATTTTTTTTAACAATAAAAATAACAATGTTATATTATTTGTTTAAAAAATATAAATAAAAAGATTTAATCATTTTTGTTAAATGGTTCACGATTATTGATACCATTCAAGAAAAGTGTTTCAAGTTCTTCTTCACTTTCTCCATTTCTAATATGTGAAATTAATTCTACAAGATTATCATTTCTAAGTAAACAAGGTTTTATTTTACCATCTGGAGTTATCCTCAATCTAGAACAGTTTGCACAAAATTTAGCATTATCCACGGGCATTACTATTTCAATTTCCCCATCGCCTATGTAATATTTTTTACGCCCTTGCATAAATTTACGTTCATGGACTTCATCAGCCATATCAGTTAATTTCTTTTCAAGAGATTCTAATGGGTAGTGATGCTCAGCACTAAATTTATCATCTTCACAGTTTTCACTTTTAATTAGTTCAATCAATTGAAGAATAATGCCATGTTCTTTACAGAATTTAAACATATCTTTTATTTCATGTTCATTGACACCTTTCATTATAACCATATTGATTTTAACGGGATATAATCCAACTTCAACAGCTTTTAATATTCCTGCTTTTGCCTCATTTAGATAATCCATGTTAGTTATATATTTGTATGTATCTCTGTTTAATGTATCTAAACTGACATTAACTCTATCTAACCCTGCATCTTTTAGACCTTGAGCATATTTTTCGAGTAATACTCCATTTGTTGTTAAAGAAATATCCTTAAAATCAAGGCTTGCAATTTTTTCAACGATTTCTACAATGTCTTTTCTGATTAATGGATCCCCACCCGAAAGCCTAATTTTCTTAACACCTATTTTTTTAGCTATTTTACTTATTTTAAATATTTCGTCTGGTGTCATTTCTTCTTTAGAGGATATCATTCCATCATGATGGCAGTATACACAGTTTTCATTACATCTGTTTGTTATTGTGATTCTAAGTGAAATGATTGGTCTTTCATATTTGTCTTTAACTACATTTTTTAGCATATGTTCACTCTTCCACTTTGATTTTTATTTCTGTAATTTCTTCGTCAATTTTTAAGGAGTTTATAATGGCAAAGATTGTTTCTTTTAATATTCCTTGGGTAAATTTGTTAATTTCAACATCATGGTTATTTGTTTTAAGTTCAATTGTAGCATTTTCTATTTTATTGTTCCTAATATTCAAAATGGATATATCAATTGTTTTAACTTTTGATTCGGTTTTAATGGAATTAATCATTCCTTTGATTGAGTTTGCAACTATATTTTTTGTAAATTTGTTCATTTCTAAATTTTTTTTATTTACTAATAAAGTACATTTAGCATTAATTTGATTTTTATTTGATTCATTTGGAATTATTAACTCAATGTTTGTTATATTTTCGACATTATAATCTTCCAAATTCAATGTATTAATTACACCCATCACGCTTTGTTTTAAATAATCACTAACAAATCTATTTAAGCCGACAACTTTACCATCAATTGAGAGATAAGTATGTGTGGTATCTAATTCATCAGTAGTTAAGTTTCCTTCACGAATTTCAGATGCAATAGATTTGCCATTATTAAATCCACAATTTTTTGAAAATAATGTATCTACAATATCATGGGATCTTTCTTCAATAAGGTCAACTAATTCTATTAAACCATTATCATCAATAGTGAATGAGTCCACTTCTTTAATGGTATATTCATCAACTACATCAGGGGATGTTGAAATTTTGGGGTAGTTGTATTTTTTAAATCCTTCAATGATAACAAAGTCAACAGTATCCATATGTTTTATTAAAAATAGTAATCTATTTAGATCCATTTCTTTTTTTATATTAAAGAATGTTGTTGAGCCAATTCCAACTACAACATTTGATCCTGCTTTTTTATGTTTCCATGTATCTGTATTTTCTTTATCCATTTCCATTGTGTGATGGGAATGTTTAATTGATGCTACATTGTAGCCTCTTTTTGTAAGTTCTTCAATAATCTTTACAGTTAATGAAGTTTTTCCAGTATTTTTTCTTCCAACTATGGATACTATTTTCATAATATTTTCCCCCTATAATAATATATATTGTAACTGGTATTAATTAAGAATTTCTAAATTATTTATGTGTAGTTACTACACATTTTTTGCTGTACAAAAAATTTTACTTGGTTTTTGCGATTTTAGTAATAATTTTTAACTATATTTTTATTACTAATCTTATGATATTTTCCTATTTTTTAGAATATTTAAATAATATTTTAACTTTATTTACTTATTTGAAATATTTTAGTTTTTATTTTATTTATTAAATGATATATTTTATTTATTTTACTATTTTGACGGTTATTATTGATTTTTTTTAAAAAAATTGTGTAGTTATCCCACAGTTATATATAAATATTATGTCTTTAATCTAGTAGGTAAATATATTTATATAATGAAACATATGTGTAATCATTACACATGGTGGTTCAAATGCCAAAACATATTGCGTCTGGTTTAAAATATTTGGCTGCAGTCAAATTAAAAATGGCGGGTAAAAGTCATCAAGAAATTGCTGACGAGTTAGGTGTTGATAGATCTACTATTTCTCATTATTTGAATGGTAGGAATTTGTCTTGGAATTCTATTGATGTTGCAAGAACAATCATCGACTTATCTCCCAAAGATTTTTTAATAATGACTGAAGCAATATTTCATAATCTGGAACAGAGTCGTAAAATTGTGAATATTTGCCGAGAAAGAGATTTTGAAGCAAAAGTTGAAGATTCTTGTATTGGTTGTGGATTATGTGTAAATGCATGTACGATGAAAGCTATTAAATTAGAATCATTAAAAGCACATGCAGACTCCATACTATGTTGTGGTTGTCAGCTTTGTGAAGATGAATGCCCAACTAATTCTATAAAAATTTTGGAGATTGAATATGATTAGAAATTTAAAAGAGGTTAAAGACAATAACTTTGACATCACAAGGTCTGCAGATGAAGTAAGAAATTTGTCTTTCAATGACCATGTTTGTTTAGGTTGTGGGATTTGTGAATCTACTTGTCCTGTTGAAGCAATTACATTAAATGCAATTGCTGTCGATGCTCGTCGCAGACTTTCAAACGACATATACTTCAGTGGACATGATAAGATTGCTCAAAACTTCCGCGAAGATTTTGATGTTCAAAGAATAAGCATTGACGAAAGTAAATGTGTATTATGTGGTATGTGCAGTGGATTATGTCCTGTTGATGCATTAGTATTAACTATTGATGATGTACCAATTAGAGAAATTGAAGCATATCCTCATTACAATGCTTTCTCAGAAATTGATGATGATGAATGTATCTATTGTAAAAGATGTGAAATTGCATGTCCTCGTGATGCAATCGTCATTGAAAGAGTTTTACCAGATCGTGCTGATTTAGTAACTGGTGAAATTAATGTCGATGAAGATGAATGTATCTACTGTGGCGTATGTGAAGAATTATGTCCTGCAGAAGCAATTGTTGTAGATTATGAAACTGGTAAAGAATCTATTGTTATCGACAAAGAGAAATGCGTATACTGTCTTGTATGTAAAAAATCTTGTCCTACTGATGCTATTAACGCAATTTGTAGATTATGTAACTATGGAGAATACGATTTAGATTCTTCAAAATCAGTTGTTAAAGGTAATTCCATCATTGACTCAGACCTTTGTGTCTACTGTGGATGGTGTGAAGGTGTATGCCCTACTGATGCTGCAAAAGTTAAAAAACCATTTGAAGGCAGTATTGAAGTTGATGATGAAAAATGTCAAGCTTGTGGTGCTTGTGTAGATATTTGTCAATGTAATGCTTTTGCATTCCCTGTATCTACTGGTCCTGGTTCTAGATTAGCACACGTTGTTGCTCAAGATGAATATTGTGTACGTTGTAAAGCATGTGCAAAAGCATGCCCTAATGATGCTATTACTGTAAAAAGAACTGAAGTTGACCATACTCCTATTAACTCCACTACTTGGAAAGAAGCTTTAGATGCTATTAAAGACTAGGTGATAGGATGGAACTTAAAGTTAATCAAGATAATTGTTTAGGATGCGGTATTTGTGTTATCGCATGTCCTGTTAATGCATCCATTAGTCCAGAAAATGCTGGAGGTAATGGTGCAAAGACTGAAGAAGTTATTATGATGGTTGAAAATGGATTTATCAAACTCTTCAGTTCTGAAAAATGTGAATTGTGTGGAACATGTCAAATGTTTTGCCCAGTAAATGCTATATGGTTAGAATAAGGGGGGTTATATATGCATTATGCTAATACTTATTTAGAAAAACCTGTAGTGCCTGATGTAAAAATTACTGGTGAAGGAAATACAGAAGTCCTTAAATGTATGTTAAACACAGGATCCGATATCTACCAAGGTGCTTGTAAAAAAAGAGGTTCTACTTTAAAACAAGAATATAAAAACGCTTCCGGTACTTGCTACATGGATCCTAGAGACATGGCAAAGTTAGGTGTAAATAACTGGGATACTGTTCTTGTTAAAACTGATTTCGGTGAAGTAGTTGTAAACTGTGCAGTATCAAGAGATGCACCTCATGAAGGTACTGTATTCATTTGTAAAGGTCCATGGGCTAACACTATTGTAAGTCATGACACTTACTGTTGTTCTGATCCTACTTACAAAGGTATTACATGTACTGTTGAAAAAACTGATAGAAAAGTATTACTCATGGCTGACTTAATGAGATGGGTATACAAAAAATACGTTGATGAAGAAGATGATGGTGTTGTTGAAACCATGGATTCTTTAGGTGAATTACCTGTTTATCACGGACGTAAATGGAAGGAGTTGATTGATCATGACTTATGAACCACCTATAACTGATTATGATTATATTGTAGAAAATTGTACTTGTGCATTCTGTGGTTGTAACTGTGATGATTTAGATTACTTAGTAAAAGATAATCACGTTGTTGCTGTAAGACACGCATGCAGATTAGGAGCAAGTAAAATCATGGAAGATATGGATCAAAGATTACTTGTTCCAATGATTAGGGATGAAAATGGAGAACTTACAGAAGTTGACTGGGATACCGCTTTAGATAAAGCTGCTGAATACATTGCTAATTCCATCAGACCAGTATTCTATGGTTGGTCTGAAACTTCAACTGAATGTATGAAAGAAGGTGTAGCATTAGGTGAATACATCGGAGCTGTATTAGATAATCAAGCTACTATTTGTCACGGTCCATCTCTTCAAGCTGTTCAAAATGCAGGTTATCCTATTCAAACTTTGGGTGAAGTTCAAAATAGGGCTGACATGATTGTTTACTCTGGAAGTAATGCAATGAATTCTCACCCTAGACATTTAGCAAGATATGCTGCTTTCTGTCGTGGATACTTCAGACAAAGAGGAAGATTTGACAGAACTGTTGTAACTATGGATCCTAAATTCTCAGACACTGCAAAATGTTCTGATAAATGGATTGGATTCGAACAAAACGGTGATTATGGTTTCTATAATGCTATTAGAGCAGTACTCAGAGGAAAAGAATTATACCAAGATGTAATTTCTGGAATTCCTAAAGAAGATATTTATGAATTAGCTGAAGAGATGAAAAATGCTGAATTCGGTGTTCTTTTCTTCGGTTTAGGTTTAACTCATACTTTATCCAAACAAAGAAACATTGATATTGCTATTAAAATGGTACAAGACTTAAATAAATTCAGTAAATGGGGACTTACTCCTATGAGAGGTCACTTTAACGTAAATGGATTTAACATTTTCATGGCATTTGAATGTGGATTTGCATTTGGTGTTGACTACTGTAGAGGTTACCCAAGATATATGATGGGTGAAACCAACACTATCGATTTATTAGTCAGAAAAGAACCTGATTGTTTCATGGTTATTGCAGCTGACCCTGGTGCTCACTTCCCTAATGGGGCAAACCAACACTTAGCTAATATTCCTGTTATTCAAATCGATATTCACTGGGGTCCATCAACTGAACTCGCTGATGTAGTATTACCAGGTTCATTCATCGCTGTAGAATGTGCTGGTACTAGTTATCGTATGGATGGAGTTCCTATCTACATGAAAAAAGCAATCGACAAACCTGAAACTTGTCGTGACGATGAATGGATCGTCCGTGAATTGAAAGAAAGAGTAATGAAACTCAGAGAAGAGCCAAACGTAGCTCCAAAATTCGTGCCAAATCCAAACGCACTCTAAGGTGATATAATGGAATATATTCTTAAAAATGGTATTGTCTACGACCCAGCTAATGAAATCAATGGTGAGAAAAAGGACGTCATGTTTAAAGATGGTATTATTGTAGATGACGTATCCGCTGATGCTAAAGTCTTAGACGTTACTGATAAAATAGTCATGCCAGCTGGTATTGACCCTCACGCACATATTGCAGGTCCTAAACTTGTAGTCGGAAGATTATATAGGCCTGAAGATTCCAGAAGAGGTGTTACTCAAAAAACTAAAGTATTAAGATCTGAATCTGGTTTCTCTATCCCAAGTTGTCCTGCAACTGGTTACAGATACTCAAGATTAGGTTATGGTACTGTTGTTGAAGCAGCTATGCCTCCTCTTGAAGCAAAACACACTCACGAAGAAATTGCAACTATTCCTCAATTAGATATTCCAGCTTTACCATTATTTGGTAACAACTGGTTTGTAATGGAATATGCAAAAGATAACAATATTGAAGATATCGCAGCATTTGTAGCTGCATGGTTAAAAATCTCCAAAGGTTACGGAATTAAAATCGTAAACCCATGTGGAAGTGAAGCATGGGGTTGGGGTATGAACGTACATGGTGTAAATGATAAAGCACCTTACTTTGATGTAACTTCTAAAGAAGTTGTCATTGCTTTAGCAAAAGCTAATGAAATGTTAAACTTACCTCACTCTATACACATTCACCCTAATGATTTAGGACACCCAGGTAATGTACCAACTACTCTCGAAACTATGGATGCAGTTAAAAATGTTAAAAAAGGTTCTAAAGCTGCTGAAATCAGAGACCAAGTTATGCACCTTTGTCACTTACAATTCCATTCATATACTGGTAACAGCTGGAAAGATGCTGCATCCGGTGCTGAAGAAATTGCTAAATACATTAACAAAAACAACCATGTTACTTGTGATGTAGGTCAAGTTACTTTTGATGAAACTACTACTATGACTGCGGATGCACCTATGGAATATGATTTATTCAAATTATCCGGTTTAAAATGGACCAACAAAGATATTGAATGTGAAACCGCAGCAGGTATTATTCCATGTATTTATTCAGCTAAAAACCCTGTTAACACTTTACAATGGGCTATTGGTCTTGAATTATTCTTACACATTGATGATCCATGGAAAGTATGTTTAACTACTGACCACCCTAATGCAGGTCCTTTCACTAGATATCCAAGAATTATTTCCTGGTTAATGAGTAATCAAAGAAGAATGGAAATGATTGAAAACAGAGAAGTTCATAAATGGGCAGAAAAAAGAACTACCCTTGCAACTCTCGATAGAGAATACGATTTCTACGATATCGCAACTATTACAAGATCTGCTCCTGCTAAAATCTACGGATTCACTGACAGAGGTGCACTCACTCCTGGTTACAGAGCAGATATTGCAGTATATGATATTAATCCTAATGAAATTGACCCATCTAGACAAGCTGCTGACATCGAAAAAGGTTTCAACATAGCTGACTACACTATTAAAGATGGTCAAATCTTAGTAAAAGACAAAGAAATTGTTAAAGTTAAAGAAAGTCAAAACATGTGGGTTAA
>CAYFRZ010000025.1:0-18254 GCA_964345675.1 uncultured Methanobrevibacter sp. | reverse complement strand
CATTGGAACATAAAAAATAAAAAACAAAAAAATCACACAAGTTTTTGAAAGAGCCCAATTTTCATCAATCAAACATTTAATATATTATTTATTATAATAATTATATTATAATGAAAAATTACTTTGAGGTTTCGAATGTTTGAAAAAGTATTAATTGCAAATAGAGGAGAAATTGCAATAAGAGTTATGCGTGCTTGTCGTGAACTTGATATTAAAAGCGTATCAATATACTCAGATGCTGATAAAACTTCTCTTTATACAAATTATGCGGATGAAAGTTATCCATTAGGAAATCCTTCACCAGCAAAATCTTACTTAAATATTGAAAAAATTATAAATATCGCACTTGAATCTGGTGCTGATGCAATACACCCAGGATATGGATTTTTAGCTGAAAATTCAAAATTTGGTGAAGAATGTGAGAAAAATGGAATTAAACTCATCGGACCAAGTGGAGATGTAATCAATAAAATGGGAGATAAAATTACTTCCAAAGCTCTTATGAAGAAAGCTAGAGTTCCCGTGATTGAAGGTACACCAGAAGGTATTACAGATATTGAAGAAGCAAAAGATATAGCTCGTCAAATTGGATATCCTGTAATTGTAAAAGCTTCTGCAGGAGGTGGAGGTATTGGTATGCGTGCAGTTTATGAAGAAGATGAACTTGTGCGTGCAATTGAATCAACTCAATCTGTTGCATCAACCAATTTCGGTGATTCCACAGTATTTATAGAAAAATATCTTGAAAAACCACGTCACATTGAGTTCCAACTATTAGCAGATGAACATGGAAATGTAATCCATGTTGGTGATCGTGAATGTTCCATTCAAAGAAGACATCAAAAGCTTTTAGAAGAAGCTCCTTCCCCAATTATGACTGAAGAATTAAGAGAAGAAATGGGCGGAAGTGCAGTTAGAGCTGCTGAATATATAGGTTATACAAGTGCAGGTACTGTTGAATTTTTATACGATAATGGACAATACTACTTCCTTGAAATGAATACTCGTATTCAAGTAGAACATCCAATTACAGAACTTGTTACCAATACTGATTTAATAAAACAACAAATTTTAATAGCCAATGGTGATGAATTAAGTTATAAACAAAAAGACATTACAGTAACAGGACATGCCATTGAATGCCGTATTAATGCTGAAGATCCCCTTAATGATTTTGCACCAAACCCTGGTAAAATTACAGGTTACAGATCACCTGGAGGTCCTGGTGTACGTTTAGACAGTGGAGTATACATGAATTACACAATCCCAACATTTTATGATTCAATGATTTCTAAATTAATTACCTATGGAAGAGACAGAAACGATGCCATTAATAAAATGAAAAGAGCATTAAATGAATATATTATTTTAGGTGTTAAAACTACAATACCATTCCATAAAGCTATTTTAAGAAATCCAAACTTTATTTCTGGTGATTTAAACACACACTTTATTGATACATATAAAAAAGGCATTGAAGCAGAAATGGAAAATGTTATTGCAGAAGATCATGAATACGTCAATAGATTAAAATCAACATTTATGCCTGGAAAGAAAATAGCTGCAATATCTGCTGCTGTAGGATCTTATCAAAACATGGTAACAAACCATAATATGCAAAAAAAGTAAACTGGAGATTCGTCAATGAAAGAAGAAATAATGAACTTATTAAAAAAAGAAGGTAAACTTTCTACTAAAGCTGTTGATGAAATAAAACAAGTTAATATCAATGACTTCAAAAATATAGTTGAAGAAATTGGAAAACAACCAACCGAATACATTAATGCTAATGAAATTTTAAAAAATTTGAATACAAAATACATCGGAAAAAATCTATATGTATTCAACGAAGTTAAATCAACCAATACTGTGGCTAAATTCCTATCAACAAATAATATCCCTGATGGTAGTGTCATAATATCTGAAAAACAAACAGCCGCAAGAGGAAGATTAGGTAAATCATGGGAATCCCCATTAGGTGGCGTGTGGTTATCAATAGTTTTAAATCCTCATGTTGACCACTCAAAACTCCCATTAATAACATTAGCCACAGGTGTTGCAGTTGCAAAAACTCTTGAAAAATTTGGAATTGAAAATCCTGAAATAAAATGGCCAAATGACATATTGATTAAGGGTAAAAAAGTTTGTGGTATCTTAACTGAAGCTATTACAAAATTCAACACAATTGAAAGTGTTATTATAGGCGTTGGTATTGATGTAAATGTTGATATTGATAAATTTCCTGAACCTATAAAAAATAGTAGCACCACAATTGAAAGAGAACTTGGAAAAAAAGGAAATGAAAATCTTTTAATTAAGACATTTTTAGAAGAGTTTGAAGGAATCAGTGATCTCTTTGATAATGAAGGATATGAAGCTATCTTAAAAGAATGGAGAAAACGTTCGTACTCAATTGGAAAAATTGTAGAAGTTAGAGAACCATTCAATAAATATTATGATGGGTATGTATTAGGAATTAGTAGAGAAGGAGCACTTGTTGTTGAAAAAATTGATGGAACTTTAGAAAAAGTAATTTCTGGAGAATGTATAATTAAGAATTAAATACAATCTCCCTACATTTTTCTTCATTTGTAATTACTTTTTGTAATTTTTCAAATGAAGATTCTATTTTTTTAATTAAATCATTTAAATCTAATTTAGATGAATCAGACGATGATAATTCAAATCTTATTGTGGCTGATGCACCAGGCATTGAAACTGGTGGAATTGTTATAATTCCATGATCAATTAATAAAATAAATGAGAATACATATGCCAAATCATTATCTGACAAATTATGTGAAACATTAATTTCATCACTTAATCCTTCAGGATAAATCATAACCCCAGTTGGTGATTTTTTAAAATTGCTAAATTTTACAGATAACAATTCATATAATTCATCTTTTCTTTTGAAACTTTTAATTAAATTTTCCTCTTTGAAATTTTTAATACCGTTTACCATTGCAAGAACCGCAGGTGGTTGAGCCTCAAGACCAAATTGATTAACTTTAATTTTAATTTCATCAATTAAATCTCCACGACCTGCCATTAATCCACCTCTTGGACCCGGCATTAATTTATCTGTACTTGTGATTGCAATATCTGCTCCTAAATCACAAGCTTTTGCTTGATTAAATACAACTGTCCTAAGTCTTGCACCAGATGCATCATCAACCATAACAGGAATATTTTTTGAATGAGCCATTTCAATAACTTGTTTAAATTCATCTTCATCAATTACTTTATGATCCATAGTAGAACCGGTAACAACAACTAATGAAGTATTATCAGGTATCGAAAACTCCTCAAAAACATCAGTTTCAAAGTAATTAGCACCAACTAATTTACAGCTTCTTGGAATAGATGGATGTGCAGGAAGTTCAGCAAGATAATGAACAACATTTGAATCTTTGCTAACAAGAGATAAAATTGTAGCAAGTATGCCGGAAGAAGTCCTATTTACAGCAAGAATTTTTTCTCCACCCATATGTTCTTTTCCAACTTCTTGAATAGCATCTTCAAAAATTGCAGGACCAACATAAGTTTCTAAAAGACTAAGTTCATAAGAAGATGCAATAAATCCTCCTGCCAGACCAGTTAAATCAAATAAAGAAGACCTGCCTTTTTTTTCAACAAAATTTTTGATGATTGAAAGAGCATTTTCTCTTTTCTTAACTTCATCTAAAGAATTATTAACTATCATCTAATCAGAGTCATCTAATTCTAATTTATAATCATCAAAAAATTCCAATATTGATTTTAATTTTTTCTCATCAATATTTAAAGAAGTATATTCTTGAGTCTCAGGAATTTCATAGTAATACTCAGCCAATAAAATTCTACCTTCGGGAGTAGTAATAAAAGTTATACCATCTGCAAGTTTATCAGGATTCTTATTATGGAATTCAACATCAAAGGAAACACCTAATTTTTCTGAGAATTTTGCTTTTTCTTCAGGTTCCCTATTACACTTTCTAATCTTTGTCATTCTTGATTTTAATTTTTTTTCTGCAAGTTCATTAATATCAGCCATGATAACACAACCATTTCATAATCTCAAATTTTATTAAAATATAGTATGAAACTAATCTATATATAATTATTCCTTTTTAAAAAAATTAATCGTATAAACTGTTACCATTACTATCCATAGCCACTATAAGGGGACCAAAATTTTTAACTCTTAAATTCCAAATAGCTTCAGGCATTCCTAAGTCTAACCAGTCGACACTTTCTATTTCTTCAACTGCATCAACATATAAAGCAGCACAGCCACCAGTTGCAACTACATAAATTGCATTATTCCTAACTAAAGCATCTCTTACAGTATCATCCATTCCACCTTTACCAATGACAATTTTAGCACCTAAATCTAAAACATCACTTTGATAAGGATTCATTCTCATTGAAGTAGTTGGACCAATAGCAACCATTTTATAGTTTTCATCCTCTTTTGTGACAATAGGACCTGCATGAAACAATGCTGCACCTGAAATATCTAATGGAGCGCCTTGTTCAAGAATTCTTTTATGAGCTTGATCCCTTGCAGTTAAAATATTACCAGTTAAGTAAACTACATCCCCAGCTTTTAATTCATTTAAATTTTCATCTTTAATCGGAACATTTAATTTTCTTTCCATCAATTCACCTTTATTATTAGTAATAAATATTTATTAAATAAAAATATAACTATACCTATATAAAATTTTTAGATTAAATAAATTTAATGGCTAAAAAATAATAACGAGGAAAATTATGTCAAGCATGAGTAGTGTTGCAGGATTATCTAAATATATTAAAACCTTGCCAAAAACCAAATTCTCAATAATAGGAATGCTAATTATTAGTTTTTTAATTGGAAGCATCTCTTATTTAATAGATTTAAATCCAACAATAGGCATTTTAGAAGATATTATTGCTGGAGGACTATTTGGTTTAACTGTATTCGGAATTTCTTCCATAATGAGTGGAGCATTAAATCAACAGACTATTAGTGTTGTTCATGGAATTAATTTGAAAATAAAACATTCAATGTTTTTATCTGTTCTTTCAATGACCATACTTGGAATAATCATAATTGTCGGATGTATTATTTCTCAAGTATTAAAACTAGACATATTTTTAAACTCAATGCTATTTGGATGTGTTTTAATCTATGGATTCAACACATTAGTTTTCTGGACTACATCTAAAGTTAGGTTTGTAACAGCTGCAATTACCGGTTTAATTCAGCCATTACTTATATTAGCAATGTATACATTAATAACATTTTTATTCATCGATACTAGTTTTATGGGACCCGTTATTTTACAAATTACTCTAAAAGCTATGGTTGCTGCAATAATATTTGTTATGGCAATATATGCATTCATTAGAGTTATTGCATCCCCATTTAAGAAAAACTTGGGAATTGGTGTTTTAGATTTATTAAGTTTATTTATTGCCCATATGAATGAAGGATCAAATTCTCTTGAAGGAATATTTGAAAATATGAGTGAAGCAATAGACACAATTGTTACATTTGTTAGTTTTAAAACTGAAAATGGAATAAAAGCATTATTCATATCACCATCCGTTCATCCGGGACCTTTAGGAGATCTTGGAGGCTCAAATATGCCAACTATATTAGCAAATAAATTCGACCATTTCACAATGGTTGCTCATGGTCCTTCTACACATGATTTTAACCCTATTGCAGTATCAGAGATTGACAAAGTTGAAGAATCCGTGAAAAAAGGATTACAAACTGTAGAATACTCATCAAATGCAAGTAAATTTATAAGATACGCTGCCGAAAAAGCAAATATTGGTGTCCAATTATTCAATGAAGGTATGGTTATCTTATCAACATTTGCTCCAGATGCGGTTGATGATATTGAATTTGGTGTTGGACTAACTATGATGGCTCAAAGTAGAAGTCGTTGCAATGTTAAAGATTCCATAATTGTAGATTGTCATAACTCATTCACTCCTGAAAGTGGAGAAATTTTACCCGGAAATTCAGAAGTATTCCAATTAATTGATGTTATTGATACCATCAATCCTGAACAAGAAAAATACGAAGTAAAAGTTGGCTGTTATGAAGATACAATGGGTTCATTGGATAAACATGAAGGCATTGGTGAAAGCGGTATAAAAACAATGATTGTTGAAGTCGGCAATCAAAGAACCGCATATGTACTTTTCGATGCAAACAATATGGAAATCGGATTTAGACAAGAAATTATTGATGCAGTTAGTGATTTAGAAATAGATGAAATTGAAGTAATGACAACTGACACACATACAGTCAATACACTTTCTAGAGGATACAATCCGATTGGAATTGCAAAAAGACCTGAAATCATAGAATATGTTAGAATAAGCATTGAAGAAGCTATGAAAGATTTAGAAAAAGTAGAAGTGGGAACTGGAACTGAAAAAATTAGAAATCTTAACACATTCGGTCCAAAAAATTCAACTGAATTAATTTCAACAATTAGCTCAGTAGTTGCCGTGAGTAAAATTATAGCTCCAGTCTTATTGATTACAGCATTATTAATCGTATTTATATGGATATTCTTTGGTGGTTTATAAGTAGATGGTGAAAATAGTATATGCTATAACCCATGTAAAATAGAATGGTGCAATTCCATCCCATAACCATTGGGAAAATCCAGAAATTTCGTCACCAGCCATTTTTTGACAAGCTTGACCAACGAAATATAATATAATTACTGCAATAAAGAATGCAAAAATATCATTTTTAAATCCAAACCAACCTAATGTTAAACCAGTGGAAATAAGAGCTGCAATTATACCTACAACAATATGAATACTTGTGACTTTAATAGTTATGTCCATTGATATCCTCCATTAAATTAAATATATTAATATAATTTTAGTGAGTTATAATATATTAAGGTATTGATAAAAAAGGTGTTAACAATGAAATCCATGTCCAATGTAGACATTTATACAATAAGTGATGAATTAAATAATTTATTAAGTGGTGCCCGAGTAGATAAATCATTCCAACCTACAAAAGATATAGTAGTAATGAGATTCCATGTTCCTGGAACAGGCAGGATTGATTTAGTAATGCAATGTGGTTCTAGAATACACACAAGCCAGTATCCTCTTGAGAATCCAACTACTCCACCATCATTTCCAATGCTTCTAAGAAAAAGAATTAAAGGTGCACACGTTGAAAGCATAAAACAACATAATTTTGATCGTGTAATTGAAATTAAAGTTAAAAAAGATAAATATTACACAATAATTGTTGAATTATTCGATAAAGGAAATATAATTCTTTTAGATGATGAAAATAATATCATTCAACCATTAAAAAGAAAACAATTAAGTGCAAGAGACATTAGTTCTAAAAGAGAGTATAAATTCCCCGAAGAGAGAGGAATGAATCCTATCACCATTACCGAAGAAGAATTAAAAAAATTATTCAAAAATACTGAAAGTGATGTCGTAAGAACTCTTGCAATGAATGGTCTTGGAAGTTTATATGCTGAAGAAATTATTCAAAGAGCTAACAAATTTATTAAAATAGATAAAAACACACCAACATTACAATTAGAAGACAAACAAATTACTGAAATTTATAAAAGTATTAAAGAATTATTCAATAATCTTAAAGAAGGATTAATAAAACCACAAATAGTGAAAAAAGATTCTAAAGAAGATGTTGTTCCATTGAATCTTGACAAATATAATGACTTTGAAAAAACTTTTTATAATAACTTTAATGAAGCTTGTGATGAATTTTATTCTAAAAAAGTGAACAGTAGCATAAAAAATTTGAAAGAAGCAGCATGGAATAAAAAAGTAAAGAAGTTTGAAAAAAGATTAAGTTTACAACAAGAAACACTCGATAATTTTATAAGAACTATAGAAGAAAGCCAACATAAAGGAGAGACTATCTATTCTAATTATCCTATCATTGAAAATATCATAAATGTTGTAAACACTGCTTGGAGTAATGACTATTCCTTTAGAGAAATTGGAAAAATATTAAAAAAAGCTAAAAAAGATGGAATGGAAGAAGCAGAAATTTATGAATCAATTGATAAAATGGGTGTTTTAACATTAAATATTGATGATACAACATTGAACATAAATCCTAAATTAACAATACCTGAAAATGCTGAAATATACTACGAAAAATCTAAAAAAGCAAAAAGAAAAACAAAAGGTGCTTTAATAGCTATTGAAAATACTAAAAAACAACTTGATGACATCAAGTCTAAAAAGAATGTGGCGATGGAAAATGTATCAGTACCTAAAAGAAGAGTAAAAAAGAGTCTTAAATGGTATGAAAAGCTTAGATGGTTTATTAGCTCCAATAATATATTAGTTGTTGGAGGACGTGATGCTAACAGTAATGAAATCGTTGTTAAGAAATATTTAGGTCCAAATGACATCTATTTACATGCAGATATACATGGTGCAAGTTCAACTGCAATAAAATTAAATGGAAGTGAACTAAATGAAACTATCATCAAGGAATCAGGAGAGTTTGCAGCATCATTTTCATCCGCTTGGTCCATGGGATTCACAACACAAGATGTATTCTGGGTTCATCCAGACCAAGTAACAAAAACACCCGAAGCAGGAGAATTTTTAGCTAAAGGATCATTTGTAATAAGAGGTCATAGGAATTATATCAGAAGTGCAAGAGTAAAGTTAGCTATTGGAATCGTTGATTATGAAGGTAAAAGAATAATGTCCGGACCAGTTGAAGCACTTGAAGCCCATTGTGATAATTATGTTGTATTAAAACCAGGATTCACAAAAAAAGAAGCAATAGCAAAAAAAATATTAAATAAAATAAATGAAGAAGATTTAATAACACTCGATGATATTATAAGAGTATTACCTTCTGGAAAATGTGATATTGACGAAGAATATCACTTAAGAAAAAAATATGAAAAAAATTAATCCTGATAATTTTCAGGATTATATTCAAAATATTCATCAGGATTCATAACTACAATATCAATATTAGGGTTAAATTGACTTACAAAATTAGCAAAAATTGCAGGATCTTGTTCGATTGGTGGGAATGTATTATAATGCATAGGAATAACAACTTTTGGATTCATCCACATTGAAGCTAAAGCCGCTTCAAAAGGACCCATAGTGAATTTATCTCCAATCGGCACCATTACCACATCTGGTTTATATATAGAACCAATAATATTTTTCATGTCGCCAAATAATCCTGTATCTCCACAGTGATAGATTTTAGTTCCATCTTCAAAGGTTATTAAAAAACTTGCAGCAGTCCCGCCAGAAACAGTTTCCTCAACCATGTCAATATCAGAAGAATGTTTAGCTTCAAGCATGGAAAATTTAATGTTTCTATATATAAAAGAACCACCAATATTAACACCAATATTTCTAATTCCTTGTTTAGCTAAAAAAAGTGATATTTCATGAATACATGCAATAGGAGCATTAGTACTATTAGATATTTCTAAAGCATCACCAAAATGGTCAGAATGCCCATGAGTAATCAATATAATATCTGGATTTAATTCCTCTACAGGAACTTGGCAAGCAGGATTATTACTAATAAATGGATCTATTAAAATCCTAACATTATCATCACTAATTATTTCAAATGCTGAATGACCTAACCATCTTATTTCCATTAAGCAGATCCCCCAATAGAACCCATAATAATATTTTCATCCAAAGTAGATGCAATATTCCAAGTTTTCTCGAAACTAGAACGAATATTTGAAATAGAACTCCTATCATCATATATTGCACCATATTCTACATTATTCTGACCTTCAGAAATAATCATTGCATGAGAATCATCAGTAATCAAATTAACTGTATGAACTTTAGGAACAGTTTTAATATGAACACCTTGTTTTAAAAGAGATGAAATTAAAAACATATAAGACATATCTGATGTATCAAATTCATCAATAATTACCCTAGAATAACTTGTAGGAACATGAGATAAAAACCTATCAGATAACTCATTTAATGAAGGAATTTCCAACATGATTTCTTTATTAACCTGAATTGCCAATTGATCAAAAGCTTCCTGTGAAGTTATTACAGCATCATTACAAATTATATGACTATTAAGTGATTTTGGTACGGGTAAACTCTCAGGATCATTAATATCAATTTTAATATTCCTAGGTCGATTTACTTCAGGAGTGACTAATGTAGGAACATCACGAACTTCACCAACTTGAGTTGGTTCTTCTAAAGCACGTTTAATTTCATCAGATTTATCATTATCCACAACAAAAGGTGATTCTTCCTGTTCCAAATAATCCATTTGACGCTTTTTAGGAACTCTAGTAACCTTTAACGGCCTATCATAATTTGGAGTGAAAACTAACTGATTATCCAAATTTAATTCTTTTTCTTCACGTGGAACAACATCCAATACCGCTTTAGGATTATCTTCCAAAGAACCCTCATAATATTCACCAGGAGTTGAATCATCATAATCTTCAATGACCAAATCTTCATACCCTAAATCATCAAAATCATTATAATCACGACGGATTTTTAAAGGTCCATCACCAGCAGAATTTCTTCTTTCAAAACCTGAATTATTTTCTTTAGACTCTAAAAATTCTTTAATTTTATTTGTTGTCCTATCAGCATTAGATTCGACAAAATAACTAATCATCATAATTATTCCAACAATTGCAATGATTAAACCAACAATTAATAGAATATCCAATAAATTATATACACTTGTCTCATAAGCTATGAGGACACCAATTACAAATAAAATAAAACCTGAAACTAATTTTATTGTATTTCCCACGATTTCACCCTTATAAATTTTTAATCACTCTATTATTTAACTATAATATAATATCTAAGTAACTATTTATAAATCTAATGGAAAAAAACACGAAAATAGTTAAATAAAAATTAAAAAAAAGACATCAGTATTACTTTTTTTCAATATAGTAATATTAATATAGTAAAAAATCTAATTTAATACTGGTGAAATAACATGAAAAATATGAAACAACTCATCAAAGAAAATTCCGGACAAGGTGCCGCTGAGTATATATTACTCTTTGGAGGAGTACTTGTAATCGCACTACTTGCATTAACCATATATAGATCATATATGGAAACAAGTGATGTCAGTTTAAAAGCTAAAGATGACATAATTGATGTGAGAAACACAATACTTGACAACCGTACCCATGTTTAGGAAAAAAGTAGATAACAAAGGTCAAGGGAGTGCAGAATTAATTTTAATCATTGGCGGTTTAATTGTAATTGTACTCCTGATAGCAAGTTATATATCAAATATAACAGAAAAAACACAAACAAATATTCAAAATTTGTTAAAAACAGAACGAAATTATTTAATAAATAAAATATAAATAGAGAGTAACTCTCTCTATTTTCCAACTAGAGTTGAATTTAATATTTGATTCCAAGATTCGGAATTGATATTTTCTAAATTCAAACCAGTTCTTGTTAAAATTCTAATATGCTGTGGACATGCTTTCACACAAGCACCACATAAATTACAGAAAGATAAATCAGTTACAGATTTTCCATCAACAATTGAAACTGCATTACATGGACAAACATCTTGACAAGCATGACAAGAATCTCCCTTACAGATTTTTTCACCACTCTCAACTAATTCTAATTTACCTTCAAATGGTTTAGTTATATCAATTGCATCAACAGGACAAACTTCAGAACACCATGAACAATATACACATGAATCTTCTAAAATCATTGCATTTCCAGTAATTTCTGGAATTTCAATTTCTTCTCTTAACATACATGTAGAACAAATTTGTTTAATCGCATCTTCAGGGCAAACTCTTTTACAAACACCACAAAAAATACATTTAGAAGCATCCACATCAATATAATTATTTAATTTATCAACCGATGAAGTGGGAATATTTTTAATTGTAATTGCATTAGCAGGACACATATCTGCACAAAACGAACAATATATACATTTGTCCTTATAAATCTCAATTTCTCCCCTAACTAAATCAGCAGGATTTGGAAGATTTCTTTCGAAAATTATTGCATCACTAGGGCATATATTGTAACATTTACCACAATACATACATTCTTCATCATCCACAACCGATTCTTTATTCCAAATAGGATAAGAAGCAATATTTTTAATGTCTTCACCATCAACAGATAATGATAAAACATCAAATGGACAAGCAATAGAACATAACCCGCAAAATACACATGAATCCTCTTTAATAGAAACCAAATCCATTTCAATTAATCCACGAGCTACAGGAACTATAGGCCCTAATCTTAAAGAAGAAGTTGGGCAAACATCTACACAGATCCCACATCCAACACAATTAACATCATTATATGATAAATTACGATGTTCTTCACCATTTCTTTCTATATTAAACATTGTATCCCTCATACTTTAGATATAGCCTGATTTGGACAGTTTTGAATGCAAAGATCACAATCATCACAATTTTCAGGGACAATAGATACATCGCCATCCTTTTCTATGATTGCATCTTGCTCACAAAGTTTAATACATAATCCTTGTACTGGACAATCTTGAATATGCCCACATAAATCAGAATCAATTTTTACTGCCATATAATCACCTCAAAAATATACACAAAATACATTATGTAATTAATTATTTATCGAATTGCATTAATAAACATATCGATATCTTTTTGGATTATTCAACAACGTTACCTTTTTGATTAATCTCCCCACGCCTAATTCGTGTGGAAGATATAGGATTTCCATCATAAGCTAACACAAAACTTACTACGACAATATCAAGAGGATCCATACCTTTAGAAACTCTAATTTCATTAATTTCAACTGCAGTAGGTTCAGTCTCCTCACTAACCACAATTGCTTCAAAATCATTATCATATATTGTAGTTCCATATGGATCATTTAAAGGAATTACAACAAAGTCAGATTTATCTGAAAAAAAAGATTTAAGATTACTCATTCTTTCTTCACAAGAATCAATATCACCTTTCAATCCACCAAAAGCATCAGAAGTAACACCAATTTCAATTTGATTACCTAATTCAAAAGCAGTTGATAATAATTTTTTATGACCATCATGAAATTTATCAAAAGTTCCACCAACAGCCACTTTACCATATTTCTTAGAATTCATAATATTGTCCTAATATTTTGCTAATATAATTATTTATTAGAACTATTATAAAAATTGATAGCAATGACAAAAAAAGAAAATTTAAAAAAAAAAAATAAAAATAGTTAATTAGAATGGAAGACTTGAATAGTATCCATTAAGACTATAAGAATTAGTATTCCAATTAGCTATTTTTCCTAACGAGTTTCTAGAACTTGTTGCATCAGCAACCGTCCAAGTATCACCAATTAATACCTGAGTCCAAACATGCCCATAAGTACTTCCACTAGAAAAGGTACATGATCCATGCACATATCTAGTTGCGAGATTTGCAGTTCTAAACATAGCAGCAAGCAAATGAGAATGATCAACACAGTTTCCAGATTTAGCATTTAATGTGCCAATAGCACCGTATTTAGTATCATAATAAAAACTATATGAAATTGTATCTCTCACATAATTGTAAATAGCAGTTGCTTTAGCTTTCTCAGTTTTTAGTCCACTAGTTAATTTATCCACTAATTGTTTAATTTTAGCATTATTAACTTGACAATTTTCTGATGCTTCCAAATATGCTTTTAAGTTTGAAATAGTGTTTTTAGAGTTCACATTACTATCTGAACTAGTTGCACTAATTGATTTTATTTCTACAAATGATGGTAATCTATCATCATCCCCATAAAATGCAACAACACGAGCAAAAGCGTAAACTAAACTTTTATAACCAATAGTTCCAACCTTAGAACTCACAGTATTAGGAACATTACCTTTAGAATCAGCAGTATTCACAACATTTTTTGCAACTGCAAGATAATCATATAAATTACCTGCAGCATATGTTGATGAAGGACTACTTGGACCACCAACATTTTTAACAGCGATTGAAGATTTAACATTAGATTTTAAATTTACAATAGCTTTTGAAGCTAAATACAAATATTGATTAGTTGAATATGTAATACCTCCAATTTTAACTGTAGAAGGCAACTTATGATTTTTTTCTATATAATTTTGCACATTTTTAGATGAATCAATAAGTTGTTTAATTGTTACTTTATCAACGACATATATTTTCGATGATCCGGAATATGATCCTTGCGAATATTTAATACTATGTGTACCTTCAGATAAAATGCCTAAATTTACTTTGGCAACACCTGTTGAGCTAGTAGTGGCAGTGTATTTTTTACTATTTAATGTAAAAGTAACTTTAGTATTTTTAATTGGATTATTTTTATAATCTAATAATTTTACGGAATAGTATACAGTTTTACCCGCTGCCACATTAACATTCTTACCAACAAATTTAGTTCCTTTAACCGAAATATGTTTAGAAATTGCACTATGTGCATAATAACTACTGGAAATCACAGTTTTAACAGAATAATAACCAATATTTAAACCAATTGATTGTTTAACTACTCCATTTGAATCAGTATTATGAGTATAAGTTTTTCCATTGATTGTGAGTTTGACTTTAATATTTTTAATAGGGTTTCCGAATTTATTTTTTACAACAACTTTATAAACCGAACCATCTTTATAATTCATTACTAAATCCCCTGCTGATACTTTAGCAGTTTGTTTAGAAACAACAATTTTATTTGAGCCTTGACAATAATCAAAAGAGCTTGAAGTCAAATACTGATATTTAACAGTGTAAGTAGCAGGACTTACTGTAGGAACAGTTAAATAAGCAATACCCTTTGAATTAGTTTTTCCAGTATAAGTTTTACCTTTGAATGTGAATTTGACGATTTTATTAGCTAAAACTTTACCACTTTTTGTTAATTTAACTGCAAATTTAGATCCATCTTTATATTGCATGGTCAATTTTGAAGATGTAATTTTAGTAGTAGGATTCTTAACATATAATTTTCCAGATTCATGTGAACCAGAATAATATTTGTCTCCCAAATAAGAATAACTAATAGAATAAGTACCTTTAGAAAGAGCAGGAATAAACAAAGTAGCTTTCCCCTCTGAATTAGTCTTGACAGTTACTTTTTTATTGTTATATTTGAATACTACATTCTTATCTTTAATTAAAACACCATGTTTGGATTTTAAAGTTACAGTAAATGAATGTTTTTTATTAGGTACAATATATGTAGTAGTTGAACCATGAGTTAAAGTTGTACCATCTTTTAAGGAAAGACAATTATTAGACAATTTTTCACCAGAATATGGATTAATTGTAGTAATAATATATTTTCCAGGTGCTAAATTAACTGGTAATTTAGCAACACCATTCTTATCAGTAGTTTTAGTATAAGTTATCCCATTAACTTTAAATGATACTTTTGTATCCGCCAATACATTATAATTTTTCCAAAATGTTACTGAATATTGGACAACATTACCATAATATTTAGTAATATCACTTCCACTAACAGATGATAACACTTTAACTTTCTTTGAAAGAGATACAGGTGCATATTTATAATTACCGGAATATTTAATTACAGCAATATATAATCCTACAGACAAAACTGCAGTTTTAACTGATGCAATACCATTTTTATCAGTAGTGGCAGTGTAAGTCACTCCATTAACTTTAAAAGAAATTTTTTGATTACTGATAGAATTACCTTTAGTATCTTTCAAAGTTACTTTGAAATATGTAGCTGATTTTGAATAATGAGTATCAACCACATCAACTTTTGTATCTACTTTAGAACTAGCAGCTAAATTATCATCATTAGAAACAGATAAAACATTATTATTAGATTTAATATTATCCATTTCATAATTAGAATCTTGAACATTTCCATAATTACTCTCATAGTTACCTAAATTACCACCATCAGAATAATTGTTCAAATCATCATCATGAGAATTAACTAAATTAGTTTCTGAGATAGAATCCCCGTTAGAAACTTCTAATTTATTTTCAACAGATAATGAATTAACATTATCAGTCATTAAATTTGAATCTTCTGAATTTGAAGCATTATTTAATTCTACTGCATTAACAGCCCCTAAAACAAAGAAGAACATTAACACAGTAGATATAAATAAAGCTCTATTTTTTATCGAAATTTTTCCACCTCTTGGTTCTCATTACGAAAATTTTATAGTAAAATATGAGTATACTAAAATATAGTATTTCATAATGAGTAGATAAACATATATAATTTAATATTATATAAATGTTTTTAAAACCCTAAAAACTCAAAAACTCATTTAAATCATGTAAATTGGTTAAAATAGACTAAAAATATATATTAATTTAAAATAAAAGAATAATAAAAGTGAAATAAAGAAAGATAAGATTAAATATCTTGAATTTGATTTAAATTTTTAACAACCGTATGAAAAATAAAATTTGAATTAAAGAAGACATTATAATTAAAATTAGAAATAATTCATTGTTTATAATGAAATTTAATGTTTTATTATTCTAAATAAAAAAAATAAGTTAATAAAATAGTCTTAAATTAAAAATAAAGAATTAATTTAAAAAAATAAAATTCTCTAAAAATAAAAAATAGATGATTGCATGTTATATGAAAAAAATACATTCCAAAAAAATATTAAAAACATTAAACTCCACATGGGATTAGCTTATCCAAATATTTATAGAACTGCAATGTCTTCATTAGGATATAATATATTATACAATCAGATTAATGAAAACGAGAATGTATGGTGTGAGCGAATAATTTTTCCAAACACCAAATCAATAGAATCTCATACCCCCAGCAAATATTTCGATATTTTAAGTTTTACTATCCAATTTGAAGAGGATTATTTTAATGTATTAAATATGCTACAAAATGCAGGAATACCTCTAAAAAGAGAAGATAGAAATGAAAATGATCCTCTGATTATTGCAGGAGGACCATGTACAACAGCAAATCCTATGCCATTATCAGATTATATTGATCTTTTTGTTATTGGCGAAGGTGAATTTGTTATTGATAATATTTTAGATACATATATAAAATATAAAAAAAATTTAGAAAAATATTTAGAACTACCTGGAGTATACATTCCAAAGCATAACAATAAAACAAAAATAAATATCATCAAAAATATGAATGATGCTTACCACATTACATGCCCCATTGTGAGTGAAAGTGATGATGAAAATTACCAAACAATATTTAACAATTCAATAATGTTAAATGTTTCACGAGGCTGTACTAGAGGTTGCAGATTTTGTATGTCAGGATATTTATACCGACCCATGAGAGAAACTAATTATAAAAAGTTAATTAATATAGCAGTTAAAAATCGCAAAAATACAGGACTAAATAAAATTACATTAATCGGTGCTGCAGTTTCAGATTATAACGATTTAGAAAATTTAATTAATGGTTTAGAAAAAGAAGGTTTTCAAATTTCAACACCATCTTTAAGAATTGAATCAATAACAAAAAAAACTTTAGAATCTTTAAAGCAAAGTGGATTAAAAACAATCACAATTGCACCTGAATCAACAGAAAAATTACGAAAAGTAATCAATAAAGATATACAGGAAGAAAAAATTTTTACTGTAATTAAAAATGCTATCGAGCTTGATTTTAAAATTAAATTATATTTTTTAATTGGAATACCTGGAGAAACAATGGAAGATATTAAAGAACTTTGCCAATATATGAAAATAATTGCAAAAATGCACAAAAGTATTAAAAATGTAAAATTTAGCGTAAATCCGCTTATTCCAAAACCACATACACCCTTACAATGGGAACCTTATGATTTTAAGGATATTAAAAAGAAAACTCGATATATCAATAAAGAAATGAGAAAATATAATATTAAGTGCGAAAGTCCTAAAAAAGGACTAATTCAATATATATTATCTTGCGGAAATAGAGGCATTGGTGCAATTATTGAAAAATCTTTAACAAAGCAGCCTACATTAAAAGAATGGAGAGATATGTTGCCAAAATATGATATTGATGATTCATTGCCATGGGATAATATAGATGTAGGCATAACTAAAAGATTTTTAAAAATAGAAAACAAACGATTAAGAAATCTAAAGCAAACTCATTGGTGTGAAACAAACACATGTTATAATTGTGGATCTTGTGAAAAATAATTCTTAGAAAAAAAGGCTCTTTCAAAAACTTAAGTGATTTGGATCAAACTTAATTTATTGGAGCAA
>CAYFRZ010000024.1:0-18336 GCA_964345675.1 uncultured Methanobrevibacter sp. | reverse complement strand
TTAAAAAAGCAACACTTAAAGTATCTGCAAAAGCAAAAACATTTAAAAAATCTTTAAAAACCAAAAAGTATTCTATTGTTTTGAAAAATAATGTGGGCAAAGTCATGAAAAAGACAAAAGTTGCCATTAAAGTTAAAGGTAAAACCTACAGCGCAATCACCAACAGCAAAGGTATTGCAACATTTAAAATTACCAAATTAACCAAAAAAGGCAAATACAACGCCTACATTAAATACACAGGAAACAAATACTACAACAGCTTAAACAAAAAAGTCAAAATAACCTTAAAATAGATGAATTTAATTTCATCTATAATTTTTCTTTTTTTCTCTACTTATTTTTAAATTATCATAATCAGATAATATTGCTTTTATTTCAAACAAAAGGCATATTTACTTTTTTATTTAATATAATGCTATTTAATATGTTCCTTATTTAACAAAAAGGTTATTTTATGGATTAAAAATATGTTAATTGTTTGATGAATATTAAATACGAACAAAATGGGGTTCTGAAATTGAATATTATTTTTATTAAATTGATGTTATTGCAGTTCTTATGATGAGTAAGAATCCTAATGATTTTTACTGAAGAAAAATTAAAACAAAGATTATCTGAAGAATCTAATGAACGTGTAACAAAAATACATGAATATCTATTAAATGTGTTTTTCTTTCAAGATTAGCTAAAAAAGTTAAATGCAATGCATACCTTAAGTTTACAGACAGCGGTTTTTTTAATAAAGTTTTTTTATCATAAAAAATAAAGTTCTGTGTATAATATACTTTTTGAGGAAATATTAATGAAATATAGGAAGTTAGGAAACACGGATATTGAAGTATCTGAAATAGCATTTGGTGCTGAATTTTTAGTTGAAAGGCCATATGAAGATACTGAAGTTTTAATTAAAGCATGTGAAGAAAATGGAATCAACTTTGTAGACTGCTGGATGAGTGAACCTGATGTACGTTCTCATTTGGGACGCGCAATCAAACCCAACCGTGAAAATTGGGTAATTCAAGGCCATATAGGTGCAACCTGGCAAAACAATCAATATGTAAGGGCACGTGAAATGAATAAGGTAATTCCTGCCTTTGAAGATTTCATGGAAAGGTTCCAAATTGATGTGCTTGATTTTGGAATGATTCATTATGTTGATCAGATTGAAGATTATTACAATATAATGAATGGTCAATTCATTGAATATGTTCGCAGATTAAAAGAAGAAGGAACAATAGCTCATATTGGATTAAGTACTCACAATCCTGATATTGGACTTTTAGCAGCTCAAAATCCTGAAATAGAATCATTGATGTTTTCAATTAATCCTGCATTTGACATGTTTGGGCCAATGGAAGACATTATGGAGTATCGGAGGGAGGATGCATATGATGATGAAACATTGTCTTCAATTAATCCTCAAAGGGCAGAAATTTATGAAAAATGTGAGAAAAATGGCACTGCATTAACAGTAATGAAGGGATTTTCCGGTGGAAATTTGTTATGTGATGAAACATCACCATTTGGTGTTGCATTAACTCCAGTTCAATGTATTCACTATGCATTGGAGCAAAAAGGTGTTTCAAGCATTTTTGTCGGTGTGAAAACTGTAGATGAACTTATGGAATCTTTAAAATACTGTGAAGCTACTGAAACTGAAAAGGATTATGCTAAAGTTTTAACTAATGCTCCAAAACATTCATTTGATGGGCAATGCACATATTGTGGGCATTGTGCTCCATGCACTCTGAAATTGATATATCAATGGTGATAAAATTATTTGACCTTGCAAAAAATCATGATGAGGTTCCGGCAAGTATTAGGGAGCATTATAATAATCTAAAATATGATGCAACAGATTGCAGTGCATGCGGAGACTGTGAAGATAGATGTCCATTTAATGTCCATATTGTAGACGTGATGGAAAACATTCAATGCTTATTCTCCTAATGAGAGTCTTGTCCATAATCATTGAATTATGGAGTTATTCTACTATTTTTCAAAATTTGTTATCAAGTAAAAATGAGATGTTAAAGTAGGTATGAAAATTTTAAGAATAACTCCATAGATACTCGTTTATTGATTCATGATTTTTAAAAATATTTTAGGATAATTAGGTTTAAACAATAAGTATCATAGTTCCCAATTGGATAATGGCCAAATAACTTCACCAAAATAATGCAAGAATCATATTCTTTTCATTTTTCACAGATTTTCATTGTTTTTAATTGTTTCAGCAATGGCTATGAAATTTATCATCATCTGGAATTTTTTACCACAATTTTCACAAAACATATTATTAAAAATCGTATTTGACTTATTATCAATATTAAATTTTTTCCAATTTGATTACAATTGCAAAATATCATTAATTAAATCAATCGTGATATTTTTGAGTTGTAATTGTTTATTTACTCAAAACATTCAATCAGAACATCCAACGATTTGTATTATGTTTTGTAAAAATGAAATTGATTTCATAAGTGATGAGGAATCATATTTTAATGTCCAAAAATTATAAATATTTTTCATTATAAACTAAATTCTAAGAATGATATTGTGTAAATAAAATATTTAACATGTGTATTTCAATATTGTATAACACTTGTATTATGTTGCGACATATACAATTGGAGTATAAAACTTTGATTTTTACAATTCTGAGAATTTAATGATGAATTATTAGGGTGGATAAGATGAAAAAGTGTAATCACTGCGGTGTAGAAAATAATGATGAAAGTAATTTTTGTCGAAACTGTGGCAATAGATTAACTGGTTCTAAACCTACTTATATCTCTAATAAAAATTTCACAGAAAAATTTAGAGATTCAAATATATTTATCAAAATTATAATAATTATTCTTCTATTCAGTATAATTTCGTTTATCCTAGTTGGTGCATCATATATGGTTTTTGAGGATTCATCACCCACTGAAGAAGACACAACTAGTCATTTATATGAATTCAATAGCTTAGATGTTGATGGTGATGGTGCTCTTAGTTATTATGAAGTAGAGGGCTTAACACCAGATATTGCCTATGATGATCTTTCATTCATTTTTGATGATGTTGATAATAATAAAAATGGAGTTTTAAAGGGAGGGGAATTCGATGCTTATCTTTCAAGTATTGAACGGCATTATAAACGTTTAGAAAAACAGCAAAAAACTGAAAAAGAAGAAACCAGTTCTTCTTCATCAAGCTCTAGTTACTCAATTCCCGCTGTTAAGTCTGGAAGATGTCCAGTTTGCGGAAGTGATGATGACTATATGTATGAATATTATGATGAATTTGACCATCCATATTATCGATGTACAGTATGTGATTATATAACATATGATGAAGGTGAGTTCTATTAGTTAAGTCCAATTCAAAAGCATAAAATTCATATTGAATTAGTTGGAGAAGAATTTAAGTACAATATAATAATTGTGGATGATATTATGGTGTTAGATAAAATTATGTGTCCTCATTGCCGTAAAATGAATGAAATGCACAAATTTTGTGTTTTTTGCGGTAAACAATTGATTAGTGATGATGACAAAATTAAATTAATTAAAGATAATCCTGATCCGTATTGTCTTAATTGTGGAAGGCCTGTTAAACGGGATCAAACAAAATGTGACTGCGGGTATGAGTTTAGAGATATAAAATGCCCAGAATGTGGGGAGAAAAATCCATACACAAATAGATTTTGTATATCATGCGGAAAAAAACTTTGGAGGTCTGATGTATATGAATATGAATATAGTGAACGTCTTTTTGAACATCATCTTATTTTTGATGAAACATTGCCCTCTGAATTACACAATATTTCGCTATTTGAACGTAGCCTAGTGGGTATTGCAAAATATTATCCTGGTGATATTGGTGATAGGGTGGGTAATAACGAAGAAAAACTTCAATCTGAAGATTTGAAATCAGACAAGAATTTATGTGAAATACGTTCAAGATGGGAAGTTGTCTCACCTCATTATTGTATAAACTGTCTTAGCATATTAAAACCAGAAATGGTAAAACCTCATAAGTGTACATGCCCAAAATGTGGGTCAATATATTTAGGTGATAAAAACAGAGTAGACTACCTTCGGTCTGAAGAAAATAAATATGTTGAACCCGTATTTGATAAGACAGACTTAAAATGGACTTCTAAATATAGTGGATTTTATTTAGGTTCTTTAGCTCCTTCAATTGGAGAATCTCAATTTGAATACAGGGAACGACTTAAATGGGAATTTGCAGAAAATATTTATCGTAAAAAGAATATAAAAAATACTATAGACTATATAAATAGACCTAAATGTATTAATATAGATTCCAATGAACAAACTGGGGGCGAATGGGAGATTTATGGCATTACACAGGATGAATGGGAATGTCAGTTGATGGAAGAAAGCAGGGAATTTAGGGAAAAAATAGAAGAACGAATCAAAAATGGGGAAACATTTTTATGAATCGGAGAAAGGGGAAAATATAAATTTTCGTTTTGGCAAGTGGGATGGATAAAATGACAACTAAAACATGTCCAGAATGTGGATTGGAACAAAATAATAAAGCTAAATTTTGTGAAAATTTTGGAAATCCATTGCCTAAATGAAATGAAAATGATGATATGGACAAGTTAATGCAGATTTTTTCGAGGGGTTATACTGGGAAAATTATAGTCAGGTTTCTTTTTAAATGATAATAAAAACGAAAATTATATGGATATTTCAGATAAAATGTTTGATGCACAAGATTTTTAGTTATAGGTGAGAGTATGCAATTTTTAACTTTAAACAATGGAATTAAAATTCCAATTTTGGGATTTGGAACATACCAAATACCTCCAGAAGAAACAAAACAGGCTGTGCTTGATGCAATTGAAGTAGGTTACAGATTAATCGACACTGCACAATTTTATAAAAATGAAAAAGAAGTGGGTGAGGCTATTAAGGAGTGCAGTATCGACCGTGAAGAGTTATTCATTACAACAAAGGTTTGGATAAATAATTATGGTTATGAAAAATGTCTTGATTCAATTAAAGAATCCTTGGAAAATTTAGATCTGGATTATATTGATTTGGTATTGATTCATCAACCTTTCTCAGATTACTATGGTGCTTATAGTGCTTTAGAGGATTTATATGAGGCAGGTCTTATCAGGGCAATTGGTGTGTCTAATTTTTATCAGGATAGATTGACTGACATTTGTTTATTTAATCGTAAGATTGTTCCTCAAATAAATCAAGTTGAAGCAAATCCATTTAATGCGCAATATGCTGCACAAGCAAACATGGAGAAAAATGGAGTTCAAATGCAGGCATGGGCACCATTTGGTCAAGGTAGAAATGGTATGTTTGAAAATGAAACATTAAAGAAAATTGGTGAGAAAAATGGTGGTAAATCACCTGCTCAAGTAATTTTAAGATGGTTAATTGAGAGGAGTATTGTAGTTTTAGCTAAATCCACTCACAAAGAAAGAATGTCAGAAAACATCGATATTTTTGACTTTGCACTTGATGAAGAGGACATGTTGGAAATAATGAATTTGGATAAAGACGAAACCCTATTTTTCAACCATCAAAATCCTGAAGTTGTTGAAAGGTTTAATGATATAAGTTAATATTAAGAAAAAACAAATAAAATAATTGATTATTATGGTGTATGAAATTAAAAACAAAAAAAATATTTCAACAATTGGTGTACATGCCGGTCAGGAAGAAGTTGATGAAACCGGATCACGTGTAACTCCAATTTATCAAACAACATCTTATGTATTTGATTCACCTGAACAAGCTGCAAACAGATTTGCACTTAAGGAAGGGGGAAACATTTACTCAAGACTCACAAATCCTACCACTGAAGCATTTGAAAAAAGAATGGCCGCTATTGAAGGTGGAACAGCAGCATATGCAACTGCAACTGGGATGTCTGCTATTTTCTATGCAATTATTAACTTAACCTGTGTGGGGGATAATATTGTATCTGCGGATAATTTATACGGTGGAACCTATGAATTATTTGAAAATACATTGGAAGATTTGGGTCGTACTGTAACTTTTGTTGATTCACAATCTCCTGAATTATTCGAGGAAGCTATTGATGATAAAACAAAAGCAGTTTATGTAGAATCTATTGGAAATCCGAAATTAGATATCCCTGATTTTGATAAATTAGCTGAAATTGCTCATTCTCATGGAATTCCTTTAATTGCAGATAATACGGTGGGTATTGGATCTGTGCGTCCGTTTGACCATGGGGCGGATATTATCGCATCATCTGCAACAAAATACATCGGGGGTCATGGAACTACTCTTGGTGGGATTATAATTGAAAAAGGTGATTTTGATTGGATGAATGGAAAATTCCCAACATTATCTGAACCTGATGCAACATATAATGGATTAGTATTTGGTGAGTCATTCAAAGGTTCTGCTTTTACAACAAGAATTAGAACTGTTATTGGGAGAGATACTGGTGCTGTACCTTCTCCATTCGGATCATTTTTATTATTACAAGGTTTAGAGACTTTAGGGCTCAGAATTGAAAGGCATGCTTCAAATGCAATGGCTGTTGCAAAACATTTGGAAGAACATCCAAAAGTAGCTTGGGTAACTTATTCCGGTTTGGAATCATCTCCTAACCATGAAGTAGCTAAAAAATATGCTGAAAAAGGTTATGGTGGAATTATATCCTTTGGTCTTAAAGCAGGGTATGATGGAGCTTTAAAGTTCATCGAAAATGTTGAATTAATATCATTTTTAGCAAATATTGGGGATGCTAAATCATTGGTTACTCATCCTGCATCAACTACACATTCTCAATTGTCTGAAGAACAACAGTTATCTACTGGTGTAACACCGGATTTAATCAGATTCTCTGTTGGTATTGAAGATTTGGAAGATATTTTAGCTGATGTGGATCAAGCTTTAGATAAAATTTAAATTGGAAGTTTTTTAACTTTCCTATTCTCTTTTTAGATAGTTATGCAGACTAATAAGAACATTGAATCAATAATTGGAAATCCTAGAAAAGCTATTAATAAATTAGCTTTCCCAACTATATTTTCATTGCTTTTAATGTTTTTAAACAATCTAATTGATAGTTTTTGGGTTGCAGGAATTAATGCTGATGCTCTTGCAGCACTTGGTTTTATATCACCACTTTATCTTGTTATCATTGGACTTGGGACTGGTGTTGGTGCAGGTGCCAATTCTTTAATATCTAGATTTCTTGGAGCAAATAGAATCGATGATGCAAATAATGCAATTATGCATTCAATAATTTTGACATTTGCAGTTTCAATCATTGTTTTAATTATAGGTATTTTCTTTTTAGATGATTTAGTTATACTGCTCGGTGCAAGTGGTGTAAGTGCATATTGCTTAAGTTATGGTAAAATCATCTTTTTATTAAATATAGTATTTTTACTACCTAATGTGATAGCCAGTATTTTCAGAGCTGAAGGGGATGTTAGGCGAGCGACAAATCCACTAATTCTAACAGCTATTTTAAATATGATTTTGGATCCAATTTTAATTTATAATCTAAATTTCGGCATTTTTGGAGCAGGATTTGCAACAGCAATAGCATCATTTGTAGGATTATTATGGATGATTTACTGGATTTACATAAAAAAAGATACATATTTCAAGTTTAAATTCTCAAATTATAAAGCTAAATTTGGAATATATAAGGAAATCCTTGTTGTTTCACTTCCGGCCGGCACTGAAGAGATTATATTTTCTTTGGTTGCAATAATCTTAAACTATTTAATTATCACTACTTCAGGTGTTAGTGAAGTTGCAGCATTTACAATTGCTTGGAGATTTATTTCAATGGCATTCCTACCATGCATGGCAATAGGAATTGCAACAATCACAGTATCTGGTGTTGCTTATGGAGCTCGTAACTGGACAAATTTTAATGAAACAATCAAATATTCAACATTAATCAGTTTAATTATTACATTAATTTTCACTGTAGTATTTTTCTGTTTTGCTTATCCCATCTGCGATATTTTTAATTTCACATCAAACAATTTAATATTAGTTAATCGTTCAGCTGAAATTTTACAGCTATTGGTATTTTATAATTTCATGATTCCATTTGGAGCAACAGCAGCTTATGTTTATCAAGGAGTAGGTTCTGGATTCAAGTCCCTTTCATTGACAATACTTCGAGAATTAGTTTTAAGCATGGGATTTGCTTATTTAATTGGGATTACTTTGAATATGGGTATTTTTGGAGTATATATTGGAGCCATAATTGGAATGAATATTGGATCATTTATTGGATTTATCTGTATTTGGATATTTAATTTGAAATTTAAAGAAAAAATATATAAAGAGAAAAATTAGATTAAATTATATTTTAATTGATTATTTAAAGTATTATAGTAATATCCTTTCAGTGCAAGAAGTTCTTCGTGACTGCCTTGTTCAATTATTTCTCCATTTTCAATTACAATAATCTTATCAGCATTTCTAATTGTTGATAGTCTATGAGCAATGATGAAACTAGTTTTATTTTCCATTAATTTATCCATTGCTTTTTGAATTAATTTTTCAGTTCTTGTATCAACACTTGATGTTGCTTCGTCTAAAATCAATATTTCTTTTGATGAAAGAATTGTTCTAGCTATTGTGATTAACTGTTTTTGACCATGGGAAATATTATCTGAATCTTCATTTAAAACAGTTTTATAACCATCTGAAAGTTTTCTTACAAAATTATCAACATAAACTTGTTTTGATGCTTCAACAATTTCATCATCACTAACATTTAAGTTTCCATAACGTATATTACTTTCAATTGTGTCGGAAAATAACCATGAATCTTGTAAAACCATTCCTATGTGTGATCTAAGTGAGTGTTTGTCATATTCATCAATATCAACACCATCAATTTTTATTGAACCTGAGTCAATTTCATAAAATTTCATAAGTAATTTAACAATGGTGGTTTTTCCAGCTCCAGTTTCTCCAATAATAGCTATTTTATGACCTTTTTTAACATTGAATGTCAAATCTTTAATTATTTTTTCATTAGGAGTATAACTAAAACTCACATTTTCAAATGAAATTCCTTCTTTTATTTCAGTTAACTGTTTGTCTGATGTGTTTTCTTCATCATCATAATCTAAAAACTCAAATATACGTTCACTTGCTGCCATTGCAGTTTGTATTTGATTCATAACTCTTGTAATTTGTTGAATTGGTCGTGTAAAACTTTGTGTGTACTGGAAAAATGCAAGAATATCTCCAACGGCTATTGCTTTTTGAAGAACAAATACAGCACCTAAAACAGCAATTACAACATACGTGAAGTTAGAAACAAAATTCATTAAGGGTCCATTTAAGCTTGAATAAAATTGGGATTTCCATTCTTGATCAAACCAATTTTCATTATCACTTTCAAATTTCTCCATTGAGCTTTCTTCTTGGTTGAATATACGGATTATGTCATGACCTGTAAATGTCTCTTCAATCTGACCATTAAGGGATCCTTTAAATACTAATTGTTTTAAGAAGTAACTTTGAGAGAATTTGGTAATAAATCTAATTATTAAAAATGCAATAGGGATGATAATAACAGTTGCAAGGGTCATCCAGATGTTAATGGTTAGCATCATTATAAATACGCCAACAAGAGTAATTACTGCTGTAGTTAATTGTAAAAATGATTGTGTAATTCCATGCTGGAGAGAATCAACATCATTAGTAATTCTTGATAATATGTCTCCTCTTTTATTTTCATCAACACTTTCCATTGGAAGACTTAAAATCTTATCCATTAATTTTTCTCTTAAATCATAGCTTATTTTTGTAGATACTTCAATTAAAAAGAAGCTTTGTAAATAGGAAAATAAAGAACTAATAATGTATAATATGATAACTATTGTTAATAGATCAAATAATGTGTTAAAGTCCATTGCACGTGCATTAATTCCATTAAAAATTGTTGTTGTCGCTTGACCAATAAGTAATGGGGCGATTATCGTAAATGCAGTTGAAATTACTGCACAAATTATTGTTAGTCCTAATTTGAATTTATGATTTTTTAGGATACTTAATATATTTTTAATAGCTTTTTTATTATCAACAGCTTTTTCCGGAGGCTTTCTTCTAATTGGTCTTGGACTCATAATAATGCCTCCATGCTGTCAATTTGTGTATTAACAATTTCTCTGTATATATCACAACTTTCAACGAGTGAAGTATGTGTTCCTCTATCAATAATTTCACCATTGTCAATTACAAGAATTTCATCAGCATCCATAATTGTTGAAATCCTTTGAGACACGATTAAAATTGACGAATTTTTTAAATTCTTTAAATTATTTTTTATTTTCCTTTCAATATTCATGTCAAGTGCAGAAAAACAATCATCAAACAAATAAAAATCATGTTTACCGATAATTGCTCTTGCAATGGATAAACGTTGTTTTTGCCCACCAGAGTAGTTAGATCCTCCCTGTGTTACTTCTTCTTCAAGATTAGATACAAAATCAACTTGAGCTATTTTAAGAGCATTTTCAATTTCAGAGTCTGTTGCATCACTTTTTCCAGTTAATATGTTTGTTTTAATATCTCCTTGGAATAAAATAGCTTTTTGAGGTGTAAAACTAATTTTATCTCTCAAGCTTTTTAACTTAAAGTTTTTAATATTTTCACCATTAATTAATATTTCACCGTAACTTGGATCTTGAAGGCGAGGAATTAAATTAAGTATTGTTGATTTTCCACTACCGGTTCCACCAATAATGGCTGTGGTTTTCCCTGGTTCTAGAGAAAAGTTAATGTCTTTAAGAGTTTCTTTTTCACTATTTGGATATTTATATGAAACGTTTTTAAATTCAATTGTAGGATTATCTGAAATATATGTAAGTTCCCCATCAGTTATTGTTAAATCAGTAGTTAATACTTCATTTACACGCCTTCCAGAAACAAGTAATCTTGGAAGAATTATGAAAAATGCACCAATCATTAAAAATGAAGTCACAACTTGAGTTGAATATTGGATGAATGCTATAATATCTCCTGTTAATATAGAACCACTCATTGCATCGTAAGCACCGAAATATAATATTAAAACAATCATTAGATTCATAAGCAATGTCATTAATGGAAGCATGATGAGCATATTTCTAAAAACATAAATGTTTACATCATAAAATTCTTTATTAATTTTTCTGAATTTTTCTTCTTCATAACTCTGTCTTACAAATGCTTTAATAACAGGAATTCCAATTAATATTTCCCTTGATGTTTTATTAATTTTATCCATGATTTCTTGAATTACTTTAAAGTAAGGAAGTACCCTTACAATAACAATAACTAAAAGAATTAAAACACCAATGAAAGTGACAAAAATAATCCATGATAAGTTTGTTCCAAGTTCAAATGCTTTTATAATACTTCCAATTCCAAGAAGCGGTGCAAATAATATTGTTGTGAAAATCATTCCAAGAACACTTTGGAGCTGGTTAATGTCATTAGTTGATCTTGTAATAAGAGAAGATCTTGAAATCTTGTTTAGTTCATGATTTGAGAATTTTAAAACTTTGCTGTAAACTATTTTTCTTAAATCTTTAGCATAACCTGAAGAAACTCTACTTGAAAAATATGAAACTCCAACAGTTGCAAGAGCAGATATTGCAACCATTAAAAGCATCATCATACCAGTATCAATAATAAACTGAAAATTAGTATTTTGAATACCAATATCTACAATGTCTGAAGTGTATTGTGGTAATGTCAAGTCACAATAAACTTGAATCACTAAAAATAGGAATATTGCAAGGATTTGTCCGGTTTTGTTTTTTATTGGTGCTATTAATTTTTTCATCAGTATTTAATATTAATAAATGTTTTATTTAATACATTGTTTTAATTAATTAGATAACATTAATAGTAAATCATGAAAAAACTTGCAATTTTTGATTTTGATGGAACATTATTCAATACAATAAATGATGTTATAATCTGCTTTAATAAGGCTTTATCAATTAATAAATTTCCTACATTAACTTATGATGAATATGTTGAAATTTTAGGTGGAAACATCGATGAACTTGTTTCATTAATCTTAAAAGATAAAAATACACAGGAAAACATTGGAATTGTAAAAAAGACTTATAATGAAATTTATGATTCATCTAGTAAAGAAAATTCATTTCCTTTCGAAGGAATTCATGAAGTTTTATTGAAATTACAAGAAAAAGGAATATTTATTGCAATTAATTCCAATAGGAAAAATGAATCAATTAAAAAATTTGTTGATAAACACTTTCCAGATGTTAAGTTTCTAGCTATTGAAGGCCATAATTATGAATATCCATCAAAGCCAAGTCCTTGCGGCATTAACAAAGTGTTGAATCAATTAAACATGTCAAAAGAAGAGGCATTATACATTGGAGATTCTAAAACAGATATTAAAACAACTCAAAATGCTGAAATTGATTGTGTAATTGTTAAATGGGGTTATGGGAATCAAAATGACTATGAAAATGATTATATTTTAGGTGTAATACAAGAACCATCTGAAATACTTAACTATTTTTAGTTGTAAATTCAATTTAATATTATGTTATTATTTGTCCAATATCCTAAATGTTCTACATGTAGGAAAGCTAAAAACTGGTTAGATGAACACAATATTGAATATGAATCTAAACACATTGTGGAAGATAATCCCACCGCTTCAGAATTACGTAAATGGTGGAAAATATCAGAATTACCACTTAAAAGATTTTTCAATACAAGCGGTATCAAATATCGTGAATTGAAATTAAAAGACAAACTTCCTGAAATGTCAGAAGATGAACAATTAAATCTTTTAGCCACTGATGGTATGCTTGTTAAAAGACCAATAATTGTAACTGATGATATTGTTTTGGTTGGTTTTAAAGTCAAGGAATGGGAAGAAAAATTATTGTGAATGTATTAATAAAACAAAAATTAACGTATTGAAATGTTTAGATTTTATGAATTAAACCATATTATAACTTGCAAAATTTGTATTATATGGGGATGAAATTATAGTTTTAGAAATAATATGGGATTAAAAAATGAGATATTGTCCAGAATGTGAGGAAAAAACAGATGAAGATGATGTAAATTATATATGTCCATTTTGTGGGGAAGAAGATCTGGGTGGAGGTTTTTACATTTGTGAAAATTGTGGAAAGCTCTTTGATTTTCAAGAATTTTTATGGGAATGTGAATTCTGTCATAAAGGTAGTGAAACTCAAGAAGATGATGAATATTCCACATATCCTAGTTGTGGCGAAGTATTAGACGATGATGAGTATTGTTGTGATTGTGATTGGCCTAATAACCAAGGGTGGATTGGAGAAAATTATGGATAATCATTTTAGTATACTTCATTTTTTTTAAATGTTGAACTTATTAATCTAAAAGATATTTCTGTGATGTCAAAATGTTATCAGTCAAATATTTTGCTGCTGGAGGTATGTTTTGTAAAACAACACATTAGTATGGTTGAAGATGCCGTTTTTATCAATAAAGTTAGGAAAATAATATTCTAAAAAAATAAAAAAGTAGAGATGGTGTTTTTAATAATTTATGTATAGGAAAATTTTTTTGAGGTTGATTTTAGCTTAATGCCATTTCAAAAAATTATTTTAAAATCCCATGATCAATTTTTATTTTTCAATTGTGTGCTATTATGGAGAAAAATGCTGTTTTTTCATGTTCATTTTCGTATTAATTTCTTGATTAATTCGCCATCTCTGAAAGATACAAATTTGCACTTTCAATTAAAACATAGGTATATGATATTTAAAAGCATTTGGTAACCTTTTGCTCACCATATCGTTAACTTTATATGTATAGAAAAATAATTTATTATTTTGTAATAATTTTATTGGAGGTTTTATTATTATGAATGCAAATGCTCAATTAATGAATTTCCCAATAGATAATGTAATTCGATTAATTAGGAAAAAATGGGTTGTTCAAATCATAAATGATTTGTTTTTTGGTAAAACTCGTTTCCATGAATTTAAAGAAAATAAACCTAAACTATCCAACAGGGTTTTAAGCAGCTGCCTTAAAGATATGGAAAACAATGGTTTAATTCAACGTATTGCTGATAAATACGATAAAAAAAATGTTAGATATTATCTAACAGATAAAGGACAGTCATTAAATAAAATTATTTATGAAATGGCAATTTTTAGTGTAGACTCAGAAAACTATACTAATAAAACAAAAACAGAACTCAAAACAGTATTTAAAGAAAAGTTATTATAAATTTTTCTATATTTTTGAGGATTTTTAATCCTCTTTTTTACTTATTTTTTCATTAGTCAACTATTTTTAGTTAAAATTTTCTCAAATTAAGCATTACATTTAAAAAACAAAAAAATCATATTATATTATGATTAAAAAATAGGGGACAAAAATTGTTAGATATAAAATTATTCAGAGAAAATCCGGAATTAATAATTGACTCTGAAAAAAAGAGATTTAGAGATACAAAAAATGTCGAAAAGGTAATGGAATATGATAAGTTATGGAGAGAAGGTGAAAGAAAACTTAACTCCCTTAGATCTGAGAAAAATAAATTATCCAAATCATTTAAAAAGGCAAAAGAAGAAGGTAACTTCGAAGAAGTAATCGCTAAATCTAAACAAGTAGCTAATGATATTAAAAAATTGAGTGCTAAAAATGATGAATATCTTGAACTCAGAGATGATTACAGATACAAAGTTGGAAACCTAATTGATGATGATGTTCCAATTTCTGAGACTGAAGATGATAATGTGGTTGTTAGAACATACGGTGAAATTCCAGATTATGATTTTGAACTCTTAAACCATGTGGATTTAATTAAAAAAATCGATGGTGCAGATCTTGAAACTGCAGCAGATATTGCTGGTGCTCGTTTCTACTACTTAAAAAGAGATATTTTACACTTAAACTTAGCATTAATTCAATTTGCATTATCTGAACTTGAAGCTGAAGGATATATTCCAATGCAAACTCCTTTCTTCGTAAAAGGTGAAGTTGCAGCAGAGACTTCCGAACTTGGTGAATTTGAAGAAACTTTATACAAAGTAGAAAATGAAGATATGTATTTAATCGCAACAGCTGAACAAACTTTAGCTGCTCTTCACAGAAATGAAATCATCTCACCTGAAGAGTTGCCATTAAGATACTGTGCACTTTCAACTTGTTTTAGAAAAGAAGCAGGATCTCATGGAAAAGATACTTTAGGAATATTCAGGGTTCACCAATTTGAAAAAATTGAACAATTTATTTATTCAACACCTGACGATTCCAGAAATCAGCATGATCATTTAATGGAAGTAACTGAAAGAATCTATCAGAAATTAGGCTTACCATATCAAGTAATAGCTATTGTATCATCTGCTTTAAATGATAATGCCGCTATTAAATACGACTTAGAAGCTTGGTTCCCTGGTTCTAAAGCATTTAGGGAATTAGTGTCTTGCACTAACTGTAAAGATTACCAAGCACGTAAAACAAAAACACGTTATGGAAGAGCTGGTTCTGGTGATGCTCAAGTTTTACACACATTGAACAGTACTGCTATTGCTACTGAAAGAACTATGTGTTGTATTTTGGAAAATTACCAACAAGCTGATGGTAGTGTTAAAATTCCTGAAGTGTTAGTCCCTTACATGAATGGAAAAACTCTTATTGAAGCTAAATATTAGCTTCTCTTTTTTTTTAACTCAATTTTGAAAAGTTATTAATAGTAAATAATTACAAAAAAATAACTATGATATTTTATTTTTCTGCAACAGGAAATTCATTGTATGCTGCAAAAACTATTTGTAAAAACATTGGTGAAGAATTTGTTAATATTGCTTCACTTATGAATGATTCCAATGCTAATTTTTCATTTAATTTAAAAGATAATGAAATTATCGGATTTGTATTTCCAATATTTGCATGGTCTGCACCTCAAATGGTGTTCGATTTTATTAAAAAAGTTCAATTTGAAAATTATAATAATAATTATACATTTACAATAGCTACTTTTGGACAAAATATCGGAAGATTTGATAAATTTATTAAAAAAGCATTAAACGATAAAAAAATGAATTTAAACAGTGCTTTTTCACTTAACATGCCAAATAATTATATTATGGTTTGGGATAAATCAAAGCAAGATGAATGTCTTGTCAAAGCGGATGAAAGAATAAATAATATTTGTGATGTTCTAAATGAGAAAAAGAATATTTTTGATGTTGTAACAATAATTAACGGTTCTAAAGCGCCTGACGGCACCGGTGCAGAAGCAGCATTAAATATGAATGAATGGTTTAATAATCGTTTGCAGGACACATCTCAGTTTTATGTTACAGATGATTGTGTTGGATGTAAACTTTGCAGTGATGTGTGTAATGGTCAAACCTTAACTTATCCAGATAAAAAACCTGTTTGGGGATATAATTGTACAAAATGCCTTGCTTGTCTACATATATGTCCAAATAGAACTATTCAATTTGGTAAGTTTACGGAATCAAATGGAAGATATAAGAACCCAAATATTGAAGTTGATGAATTAAAAATATTTAAATAAATAAAAATGGGTGTTTTATGAAAAAAATTTTAATATTAAATGGTGCTGGCAATAAAAATGGAAACACGGCTAAAATGATTGCTGTATTCAAAGAAGGGGCATGTGAAAATGAAATTCATGAATTTTACTTGCAAAATATGAACATTAAAGGTTGTATTAATTGTCAATGTTGTTCAAAAAAAGAACCTCGAATAATTGATCCTTGTTTTCATAAGGATGATATGGTAAAAATATATAATGTATATACAAAAGCTGATGTCATTGTATTTGCATCACCAATATATTGGTGGACAATTACAGGAACTTTGAAAACAGCGGTTGATAGACTATATGCTATTCAGAGAAATTGGGGATTTGAAGCAACAAATAAAGAAAGTGTTTTGCTTATGACTGCAGGTGGCAATGATTATTCCATACCCCTTGGATGGTATCAATTTTTTGAAAAAATTCTTGGATGGAAGAATTTAGGTGCTGCATTAGGAATAAATAATATTAAAGAAGCAAAAAGAATTGGTGAAAGTATAAGGTGATTTTTATGGGAGATTTTTTAAAATTAGTTGAAGAAGGTTTTTCAGTTCGAAATTTTTCACAAGAAGAAATTAAACAAGAGGATTTGGATAAGATTTTACGTGCCAGTCAAGTTGCACCAACCGCTGCAAATTTTCAACCACAAAGGATATTTGTCTTAAGAAGTGATGAAGCATTAGATAAAGCAAGATCATTAACTCCATATTGCTTTAATGCTCCTATGATTTTATTAATCTGCTGGGATAAAAATGTATCATGGAAAGCTATTGATGGACATGATTCCGGCATTGTTGATGCATCAATTGCAATTACTCAAATGATGCTTGAAGCATGGGAATTAGGAATTGGCTCTTGTTGGGTGAGAGGGTATGATAAAAATTTACTTAATGATTTATTTGATTTTCCAGAAAATTTGGAATCCGTTGCACTTTTACCTATTGGATATTTATCAGATAAATCAAGAGCAGTTCCTGCACATTTTAAAAATATTTCAATTGAAGAAATGGTGGATTATTTATGAAAACAATTATTATTAATGCAAGTCCAAGAAAAAAATGGAATACTGCTGAGATAATACAATCAGCTCAAAAAGGAGCAGAATCCGTTGGATCAGAAACTGAATATTTTAATTTATACGATTTGGTATTTACTGGTTGTAGAAGTTGTCTTGCATGTAAACTCAAAGAAAAAACCAAAGGAAAATGTTACTGGAGAGATGATTTAACAGAAGTTATCGAGAAGATTTTAGATGCTGATGCATTGCTTATTGGTTCACCAATTTACTTTGGTCAACCTACAAGTGAATTCAGAGCATTAGTTGAACGATTAATCTTTTGTATAATGTCTTATGATGATGGATCAAGCTATTTCACCGGTAAAGTAAATGTGGGAATTTTTTACACAATGAATGCTCCTTTAGACTTTTATGAACAAACTATGAATGAAAGTTTATCTAATTATGAGTTTTTATTCTCATTTTTAAATGGGGAAATTGTAACATATCCGGTTTGCGATACAATCCAGGTGAGTGATTATTCTAAATTTAATATGGCTGGTTTTTCACAAGAAGCTAAAGAAAAACAATGGATTTTACAATTTCCAAAAGATTTGGAAAAAGCTTTTGAAATTGGTGCTAATTTAAGTAAATAGTTATATTTTAAATATTATTTTTTTAAATTCAATGAGGTATACATTTTTTTAAAATGAATACATTTATATATTACATCAGATAATAGTGTATTGTAT
>CAYFRZ010000023.1:16893-18594 GCA_964345675.1 uncultured Methanobrevibacter sp. | reverse complement strand
GGAAATTACAAAAGATTGTTAAGAAATTATCGTGCAATTAAAAATAACAACAAGAAACTTCACTTTATAGTTATTAAATTAATATTTTTTCAAAGAAAAAAATCACTGATAGTATTCTGAAGTTTCAGAATCATATTAATTAGAAATTTATTTAAAAATTATAATTGATTTTTTAAAGAACTAAAGTATTTTTTAATCACACAAAATATTAATATCAAAACTGTCGATCTATCAGTCAATTGGTTTGAGAGCATTTAGAACATAAAGCTCTCCTAATGCAATTTGATAAGGTTTTTTCTTTTTTTCTAGATTTTTAAGCAAAGGTAAGCAACTATTATCATCTCCTAAACGTTCAATTTTATATTGCGGTCTAGTTTTTAGAATTCCTTTTTTTATAGTTTCATAGGCTAAATTATCGGAAACAATTCCACCACTTAAAATTCTTTCATTAACAACTTCTGGTAAAATAGTGCTAACTTGATCGATAGTTGTTGCAAGTGCTTTTCCCATTGTAAGCATAGCTTCACTGACTGATTCATCACCTTCGTTAAGCATTTCTATAAGTCTATATGTCAATTTACTACGCATATCATTCGGTTCTAAATTGACCGTTAATAAACCATTTTCATATTTAATAAGATCTTCATCTATCAGGATTTTAAAAGTTTCGATGTCATTTCTCAACATTCCTTGAATAGATAATCTGAATAACCCCATTTGAGTTACGTATTTTTGGACAGTTCCAGGTATTTTACTATTTGTATTTTTGACACTACGAATATCCGTCGAATCATATTCTAAAGAAGAGTTCATTCCTAAATCAATAATATATTGATAGCATTCTAATGGAATACCCTGAATAATCAAAGAGGGCGAAAAGAATCCTGTTCCCATCTCTGTCCCAATAGTATGGACCATACTTAAAAAGTCATTATTTTTATTATTCGATGCTACAGTATTTTGTATTGATTCTATCAAAGCTGCAGCATTTCCATCATTTAAAATAAGTAAAAAAGCTTCTGGTTTTAATGTTTTTTTAATAATGGAATCAAAGTTAGATAATTTAATAAATTGTTCATTGTAAGATTTTTTATATTTTGATCTAATCCCTAGATGTTTATAAGTTTCACCACCTATTACCTTATTATCAATAATGATATCTGGATAACCAATAATGGCTGCATCAAACTTAATTTCTGTATCATTTTTAACTTGAGTAGTTAAATTTTCAATTGCATCAATAATTCCTTGATTAAATTCATCTGCTTCTGTCATTCTAGCAGGATGCCAACTCTTGTTAAGATAAGCAACTATTTTTCCCAAATGCAATATTACACCCTTAATAGAATTTCCACCTATATCTAGCGCTAACCAAGTCTCATTTTCGGGTAGATTTATTATTTTTTTTGAATTACTAAGAGATTTTTTTTCAAAATCATAAACTGAAAAATAATCATCAGATTTATTATCTGTATATTCATCAATATTACTAAATTTAAATTTGAAATTGTTCTCTGAATAATGTCTGTTTATCCGGTCTGCGTAATTTATAAAACAGCCATATGATTTACGAAAATCAGAATGAATTTCAAAAATATTTTCTAATGAAAAAAATAATTTTTTTTGTATATCTGAGTTTATTTCAAAATATATCTGTAAAAAAACTCCACCAAAAGTAACAATTATATTATTTGTTAATGC
>CAYFRZ010000023.1:2162-16793 GCA_964345675.1 uncultured Methanobrevibacter sp. | reverse complement strand
AATATATCTGTAAAAAAACTCCACCAAAAGTAACAATTATATTATTTGTTAATGCTATCAAATAATTTTTATATAATTGTGGGTTTTCTTTAATTAAAACATCCTTAGGAAATATGTATTTAATAATATGAATTTTACCTGTAGGTAGTTTAATTTTAAATATTATGTCATAAGTATTCCCATTTTGATTTTTAAGATATTCTTGTAAATCCGACAAAAATAACGGTTTATCATTTAAATTAAATGGTAACAATATACCTTCTCCTCAATTCAGCACATTCTTATAAATCTGGGTATTCGAAACACAATAAGCGGTAAGGGCTTTCATCTTCTTCAATGGTCGGAAAACGCCCAAGGGGTTCATAGAATCTATTATCATTTTCATCATCGTTACACATAGATACTTCCCCTATAAGTACTGTTCCAGAACCAGCTTCTACTTCAAAATCATGATAAAGTTTCGGATAAATCGTTATACTTTCACCAGGAGTTAATCTTACTTGAGTACCTGCTGGTACATAATATTCACGACCATCTGAAAGAACTTTTACTTCAGTAGCAGCAAATCCTCCTGATTCAGAGCTATTATATAAACGAATCAATAAGTTTCCACCACCACGATTAATAATATCCTCCATTTTTATCCAATGAAAATGCATTGGTGAATATTGTTTTGGTTTTAACATAAGAAGTTTTTCAGCATAAGTTTTTGGATACTTATCATTCATATTTAAATTACCATTGCGTAATGTAATTAAAGCAAATCCTAGATCATCAAATTTTCCTTGACCATAGTCAGTAACATCCCATCCCAACATATTGTCTTTTATTTCTTGATACTCAGCACCCTTATTTATCCAATCTTGTGCAGACCAATGACAAAAAGGTGGTAATTTTAACCCATTTTCACGAATCAGCTCTTCCATTTCTTTAATTACTTTATTTATTTCTGAACGTTTCATTGTAACTCCAAACTAAAAGGTAGATCGTATTTTAGCTACAATAAAAATACAATCTACCTAAATTAATGAATGTGTTTAAATTTTAGATTATTAGATAGATGTATTTTATGGTTCTGCTTTAATAACTGCAACACCAGTATCTACAACTTTTTCTCCAACATCTTCACCTTTCAAAGCTTTTAGAGCAGCTTGAACACCCATTTTTCCCATTATATCTGGATTTTGCTCCATTGCACAAAGTAAATTTCCTTCATCAATTAAGGATTTTACAACATCTGATGGATCAAAACCAACGCCTACTACTTCATCTTTAGCATTTGCACCTTTTATCGCATTACCTACACCAATTGCACAATTTTCATTAGCACCAAAGATTCCGACACAACCTTGAGTAATAAACCCTTCTGCATAATCTTGAGCACGTTTTGCATCACCATCTGCAAATTGTGTTTCTAACAATTCGAAATCTGTACCTTCAAAGGCGGATCGGAAGCCATTGTCACGGCTGACAGTTGAGTCTGTAGCTGCATTAACACTTACAACACCAATTTTTCCTGATGTAATGCCTCTGCTCTCTAATTCTGCTAACATTTCTTCGCCAGCTGTTTTACCAGCTTCTGTATTATTAGTTGAATAAGTTGCAACGGCATCAAAATTCGCAGGCGAATCTACATAAACAATTTTTACTCCAGCTTCTGATGCTTCTTTTAAAGCTGCAGTTATAGCATCTGGGCCATTTGCGGCTATTAAAATAGCATTTGCACCGGCTGCTACAGCATTATTAACTCTTTCAATTTGTTGTTGATCATCTTTTTGATCCGGAGCCATCCATTGATATTTAACGCCTTGTGCCTCTGCTTCAGCTTTTGCTCCTTCATCCATTCCTACCCAATATTGATTGATGCTATCCATTGTTACCAATACAATAAATGTGTCATCACCAGTTTCTGCTGCTTCTCCAGAATCAGATGCTTTTTCTGTACTCGCTTTAGTTTCTTCTGTTTTACCTTGATCTGAACTACATGCAACTGATAATAGCATTGCTATCACTAGAATAATACTCATCATAATAGTACTAAAATGTTTTTTCATGTTTTCCTCCATTTTTTTGTTAATACAAAGTTTTTTATTTCTAAATAGCATTAAGCTATTCAAAACTACATAAATTAATTACGATCTTGTCGACCAATCTGCAATATTTTTCCATATAATTTGATATTCAGGAGATTCTAAAAACGATTTTGGGGCCCAATGTGGTGCACAATCTGAAGTAAATGCGACAACTCTTCCTTTGCCAAATTCACCCACCGCAATAAACGGATCATTGTTGATTGTTGAGATTACCTCACCTTTCAGAGGGTTAGATATTGTTTTATTATATCCAATAAAATACGGTTTCCAATCTTTTGATATATTATTAAAAATTTGATGATTGGGATTTATTATAATCGGAGTTACCCCACATGAAATTTCCATTCTGTCATCATGTTCTAACAGATCTACAGGAAGAATGTCACCTATTGGAGTCATTCCATATCTAGCTTTACCGTCTATACCCGTAAAGCTCATAAAGCCTCCTACTAAAACTAGAGCTCCTCCACTCTCAACATAATCCTTAATTGCTCCACAGCGATAAGGAGCAGGCAAGCTATTTTTATAAGATGCATCTGGTGTCATTAATGTGTTTGAACCAACATCAGACAAGATAATTAAATCATAAGCTGATAATGTTTCTACGGTATCAGGCATTTCATTTGCAATTCTATGATTAGGTAAATAATCAACTTCATAACTCGCATTTTCAATAGCAGAACGTAGCCATTCAACTTGCTCATAATATTTGGTTGTTTCCATTGAATCAGAGCCTTTAATATGTACCGTATAGCCAAAATATGATTCTCCACAAATTAATACTTTTTTCATAAGTCTCCTTTTAATTAAAAAAATTCTAAATTACTCATTTTTACTATTTGTTGGAACTTTTACCTTTTTTCCCATACGAAGAATAACGTCAAGTAATACAGATACAATGACAATTACTCCAACTACGATATTTCTCCATGCTAATGGAGCACCTGCAAATTGCAATCCGTTTTGCAATACGCCCCAAATGGATGCACCAATGATAGTACCTGATAAAATTCCAGTACCACCTAATGTACTTACACCACCAATAACCGATGCAGCAACTGCGTACATTTCATAAGAAGTTCCAGAGTCCATTGTACCTGCCCCGCTGGTTGCACAATTTATTAATCCAACGATCATTGCGCAAAAGGAACTGATTAAATAAGCTTTCATAATAGTAGAGAAAATACTTACTCCAGAGAAACCAGCAGCTTCAGCATTGCTTCCTACTGCATAAAGATGTCTTCCTGTTCTTGTCCTGCTAAGAATAAAATTGAAAACAACCCACATGATTAATGCTATCCAAACTGGATTATATATTCCTATAAATTTACCATAATAGAAAATATCTCGAAATAAACTTGCGCCTTCGCCAATTGAATTAGTGTTGTAATTATTATTTACCAATTGTGCAATGCCTCTGGCTATTGTCATAGTTCCAAGAGTTGCAATAAACGGTGGCATTTTAAATTTTGCAACCAAAATACCATTTAATACACCTACAACCATACAAGCAATAAAAGTAATTAAACTTGAAACAAGAGGAGATACACCTTTTGTCATAAGGGTTGCCGACATCATACAGCTCATCCCAACAACTGAACCAATGGACAAATCTATATTCCCTGTTATCAGTACATATGATTGGCCAATACCAATTATTAAAATTGGTGCAATTTGGCGTAATAAATTGCTAATATTATTCCATGAACTAAAAACTGGATTGATAATCGCAAATACCAAGCTTATAACGATTAATCCAATTGATACGGTTAATACCTGTCCAACGCCTCTACGTGATGTAATCCTTTTAATCATTCCAACATTATTCTTCATTTATAAGCTCCTCTATTTCTGAATTAATTTTCCTTAGATTCAAACTGTGTTGCATAATGCATGACTTCTTCTTGAGTTACATGATCATTTTTAATATCTGCGGTAATTTTACCATCACACATAACCAAAATTCGATCACTTACTCCAAGTATTTCAGGCAACTCAGAAGAAACAAACATAACAGCTGTGCCTTGTTTTTTTAATTCATTCATTAAATTATAAATTTCAACTTTTGCAGCCACGTCAATGCCTCTAGTTGGTTCATCAAAAATTATTACTCTAGAATTTCCTGCAAGCCACTTTGCTACAACAACTTTTTGCTGATTGCCTCCAGATAAACTACTTGCAAGAACTTCAGTATTCGGAAGTTTTATTCGTAAATTTTCTACTGCTTCAGTATTCATCTCTTTTTCTTTTTTTCGATTAACAACTCCTATCGAATTAGAAAGATAATCCAGATTTGGTAATGAAATATTTTCTTTCACACTTAATTTGGTGCAAAGACCTTGGCTTCTTCTATCTTCAGGTGCCAGAACCAAGCCTGCCTTAATAGCATCAGCTGGTTTCTTTATATCAAAATTCTTACCATCAATTAGAATTTCTCCCGAAGATTTTGGATCTACACCAAAAATTGTACGCATTGTTTCTGTTCTTCCTGCACCCATCAGGCCTGCAACACCAACAATTTCTCCTTCATATAGTTCGAAATTAATGTTTCGTACTAATCTACCAGCATTGAGATTCTTAACTTCAAAAACTTTATTACCTCTATCACATTCGACTTTAGGATATTTTTCCTTAATTTCTCTACCAACCATATAAGAAATAATTTCATCTAAATTAGTATCAGCATATGGCATGTCTGTGATATAGGAACCATCACGCAAAATGATGACTCTATCTGCTAATTGATCAACTTCTTCCATTCGATGCGAAATATAAACAATTCCTACACCATCTTTTTTAAACTTATCGATAATTCTAAATAGTTCTTTTATTTCCGCAGCAGAAAGTGCAGAAGTTGGTTCGTCCATGATTAATACTTTGGCGTTTAAAGAAATCGCTTTAGCTATTTCTACCATTTGTTGTTTTGAAACAGGCAAATCTCCAATTAACGCTTCTGGATCTAAATCAATTCCTAAAGATTCTAAAGTTTTTTTAGCTTCTTCATTCATTAATTTATTATTAAGCCTTATCCCATTAACTTTTTCTCTGCCTAAAAAAATATTTTCTGCAACAGAAAGGTGATTACACATATTTAACTCTTGATGAATAATTGCAATACCCAATTCTTGTGCTAAATTTGTTGTCATACGTTCAATTTCTTGATCAAAAATTTTGATAGTACCAGAATCTTTTTGATAAATTCCTGTCAATATTTTCATTAAAGTAGATTTACCTGCTCCATTTTCACCGAGACATGCCAAAACTTCACCTGACTTTAAATTAAATGTAACGTTATCTAAAGCTTTTACTCCCGGAAAAAATTTAGTAATATTCTTCATTTCAACAATATACTTTGACATATAAAACCTTAACCTTAATCTATAAATTGTTTAATCGTTTAACTATATTCTCACATTTGTTATTAATTCACAATTTACATTTTAGCAAATTATTAGAGATATTTTTTGTGCATTCTGTATATTTTTCTTTGTTGTAAAATAAAAATGTACAAGTTGATTTATTATATTTCGTTTAACAATTTAAACGTTACACTATAAAATTGTATTTTATGAAATGACAAGATTAGTTATTCCAGCTTCTAGAGCTACTTTATGAAATGTGTTTATTTCAGATTTTGAAAATGGTTTAGGGTTTTGGTTAAAACAAAATTCTAAACCGTCCACTGGATATTTTGAAATGGCTAAGGGATTATAATTTAAAATCTCATATCTCACTTGAGGATAAAGATTAGAAATAAATTTAGATATCTCTCTAATATTATAAATATTTGCCGTATATTCAGGAATGAGAGGCGTTCGTATAATAACATTTTTTTTATATTTACTTTTCAATAGTAATGTAATATTCTCTTTAATTAATTTATTATGAGCAGCAACACCTTTTAAATGCTCTTCTGTATCAAAAATTTTAAAATCAGCAAAAATTGTATCTAAGTATGGTAATACCTTTTCAACTGATGACCAAGGTACATGTAAAGCTGTTTCAATTGCTGTATTCCAACCGTGTTGTTTTATTTTTTTTATAGCTTTTTCAAGAAAATTAATTTGAAGCAGAGGTTCACCTCCAGAAAAGGTGACGCCTCCACCGTGAGAATAAAAAACCTCATCTTTTTTAAGTTCTTTAATTAGCTGTTCTACTGTAAAAAGTTTGGCATTATATCTAAGTGCTGTGGTCGGACATTGATCTATTACTAAATCCCAATTTCCTTCATAATTCTCATTAATCACTAATTGATTATTTTCCCAATCAACAGCATCAGGAGCGTATTTTGAACAAGCTTTGCAATGAATACATTTTTCAGAAAGCCAAATTGGTTTGACATTAGGATCTATGCCTTCAGGATTTTGACACCAAACACATACCAAAGAGCAGCCTTTTAAAAAAACGTTCGTACGAATTCCATCTCCATCATGAGTCGAAAAACGTTGAATATCAAAAATTCTCCCTACTTCTTGAGAAACGTTCATTAGATATCTCCGTAACTTGTCCGTTCAATAATCTCATCCTGTAACGTGGGGGCTAATTCAGTAAAATATGCTGTATAGCCAGCTACTCTAACCGTTAAACTTTTGTAGTTTTCAGGATGCTTTTTTGCTTCAATTAAATCTTGTTTATTAACAACATTGAATTGAATGTGTGGAATTTCTAAATCTACAAACGCTCTTAAAAACAAACCAAATTTTCTTATTGATTCTTCTGATTCAAAAAATTTAGGTAAAAACTTCATGTTCAACAAACCTCCATTTGAAGTTAAGTTTTTATCTAATTTTGACACGCTTTTTAAAACAGCAGTTGGACCCTCTAAATCTCTGCCATACATAGGAGACATCCCACCATCCGCTAAAGGTGAACCAGCTAAACGGCCATCTGGTGATGCTCCAACTACTTCACCCATTGGAACATGAGCAGAAACTGTATACATCCCAGTATGATACTTTCCGCCTCTATAATTCGTATAATGTGTTAATTCCTCTTTAAAATATTCTGCCCATTTTGTACCTAGGCTATCAACATAATTGATATCATTTCCATATTTGGGAACACGATTTAAAATAATTTGTCTCAATTTTTCGTACCCTTGAAAATTTGCACGAATCGCTTCTAAAAATTCTTTGCCTGATATTCTGTTTTCTTCAAATACTAATTGTTTAATTGAAGCTAAACTATCTGCTAAATTTGCAATTTGAATCATTTGAATTCCTGAAAGATTGTATTTTGCGCCTCCAGCGGTTACATCGATTCCATTATCTAAACAAGGTGTTATAACAGCTGATAAAAAAGGTGTAGGTAATAGCTCTTGATGTGCCTGTTCAACATGCTCGCATGCTTGTATCATTCTATCTAAATATATCTTCATGTTTTTTTCAAATAATTCTTCTAATTCTTGAAAAGATTGAAAATTTGATAAATTTGCATGATTTGTAGGTAGTACCTCAGTTACCTCGCCAGTCAATAAATCAACACCATCAGTTAGAGTTAATTCAAGCAATTTATTTAAATTAAACATTGCCGCATCGCTCCAACCCAGATTATTACCTTGTGTTGTTAATTCTACGCATCCAACAATGGCATAATCTAATGCATCTTTATGTTCAATCCCTAAATTTTCTAATGCTGGAATTACTGATTTATCATTGAAAAATTGAGGTAACCCAGAGCCTTTAGAGACAACCTTAATTGATTGTCGTAATAAAGAATCCGTTGTATTTTCATGTAAACGAACACTAAGATTTGGTTGCGGTAAACCAAGATGTTCTTGTGCTATCAAAGAAAGATAAGTTAACTCATTTTCAAAATTATTCCCTTGCTCATCCTGACCACCTAAAGCAATGTTAAAACCTATAGGAAATCCCGCAAAAAATTTTGCACTATGTGCATTTCTCATATAAACAATTTGATTAAATTTGATCCACAAAGATTCAATAATTTCTAAAGCAAATTGATTTGTTATTTTTCCTTCAGCGATGTCTTTTTTATAAAATGGATATAAATATTGATCAAGTCTTCCAGGTGAGAAAGAAGATGCATTTGACTCCATTTGTAATATGACAAACAAAAACCACAGAAGTTGAACAGCTTGATGAAAGGTTTCTGGTATATCTTCACTAATTCTTTTGCAGTTTTCAGAAATAAGAAGAAGATTTGCTTTTTGATCTTCTGTAATTTCATTATTTAAAGCCATTTTTTCAGCATGATAAGAATAGCGCTTAATAAAATTAATGCTACCTTCCATTGAAAGGATAACAGCATCATAAAAATCCTCTTTCTCTTTTAAGCAGCTTTTTCTTAATTCTTGAACTCTTTTTAAAATTCCACTTGGCCCACTTGTTAACCAAAGATTACAATCAGGACAAATATGTCCTTGTGCATGATCTTTCTGATTAATCTTAACCACAGAAGAAATTTCTCCGATTTCTTCGCCATAACGTTGTTGAATTATATCTTCCATACTTTTGTTATGCCAGTATGGTTTGATCTCCTCGCGAAAGTATTTAATATCTGCTTCTCGAACTTTGAATGGATCCTGAGGTCTTGTAGGTAAACTTTCAAATTCTTTATCCACCCAATTAATACCAGATTCTGGGAAAATAACACCATCACGAATTCCAGAAGTTCTATTTCCAACAATTAATTCATCAACATCAATTGAAATATCTATCTTCTCTAATGATGCTTTTAAAGCTAAAGCTCTTTGAATAATTCTCGGCTTCTCTTCATTTTTTTGATAAGATTCAGTAATAATTTTAGCTTGTTCAATTGAAGCATAACGCTCACTATTGTGAATTTTTTCTTTAAGTTTAGAAATTCTATCAGTCATAAATAAATTTTCCATAAAATCCTCCAAGGGTTCCAAGAATTATTAAGCCCTTTAGACAGTGCTTGTTAAACGATTAACCAGTTTTCTTAAATATATGATATAAAATCTGGCAAGTCAACTAAATTATGTTAAAATTAATTTATTGTTGAAACTTTTACACCAATTTATATTTAATAAATATCTTGCTATTTATTACTTATTAGTAAAATACTTTTTAGTGTTTCGTGCTGGAGGATTATAATGGCCAAAATTACGATAAAAGATGTCGCTGAACATGCAGGTGTTTCGACTGCTACAGTTAGTTATGTGATTAATAATACTAAATACGTAACAAAAGAAACAAAGCAAAAAGTTCTTTTAAGCATTAATGAACTAGATTATAAGCCTAATCTTGCTGCAAGAAGCCTAAAACAAGGTAAGAGAAATCTAATCGGCTTTGTAGTTCCTGACTTAACTAATGTCTTTTATGCAAATATTATAGAAGAAGTTGAAAAAGCCATTTTGCCCTATGATTATCGAATTGTCATTTCCCAAACAAAAGAAAAAGAAAAAAGAGAAATTGATTCAATCAGTGCATTAACAAGTGGCATTGTTGATGGAATTATTATTACAAGCACGGTAACTTCTTATAAAAAACTCGAAACCGTAATCCCCAAGAATTTTCCAACAGTTTTTATAGATCGTTTATTAGATGATTCCAGCCAAGATACCATCTTGGTTGATACATATCAATCAGTAAAAAAGGGAGTACAAAAATTACTTGATGATGGGCATCAAAGAATTGGAATGATTACTGGCATTCCTCATATTTCAACAAGTCTGGATCGTTTAAATGGTTATAAAGATGCATTAAAAGAGAATCAAATAGAAATTAATCCTGCTTTAATTAAATTTGCCGATTCTATGCGCCATAGTGCAGTCCCTCATGCAAAAAATTTACTTGAAAATGGTTGTACTGCTTTAGTAGTTTCAAATGGAATTATGACAGTTGATGTTATTCAGTTTTTTCAAGATAATAATATTCCAATTGGGCAAAAAGGAGGCATTGACCTATTAGGGTTTAATGATTTTGGAGGAATTAATCACACTCTTTATTATATTCACTCCATTGATCAACCTACTTCTATTGTTGGCAAAGCAGCTGCAGAGCAAATCATTAATCGGATAAAAAATCCAGATATGGCTACTAGAAAAATTATTTTTGAATCTGAATTATTATTAAAACATGAAGCAAAACAAACTTTGTTTTCTCCTGAACTTAAATGGACCAGCATTTTGAAATGAAGTTTTATAAAAAATATCTCTATAAGTATTAAGTTCGCCATGATAACAGCTAAATTAGCTAATTTAAAAATAACAAAAAATTCAAAGAAAAAAGAAACAATTTTTTTTGATCTAAAATTGTTTTTTAAAGAAATTTAACTTGATTCGTAAGCGTTCCTATCCCTGCTATTTCACATTCAACTATATCTCCCGATTTTAGAGTACCCAGTGGGTTCATTGCAATACCAACACCAGCTGGAGTACCAGTCATGATAAGATCACCAGCACGTAAAGTCATACCTTGAGAAAGATCTGATATTATTTGTGCTATATTAAAAATTAGATTCTTTGTGTTGGATTGTTGCCTTATTTCACCATTCACTTTTGATGAAATATTAAGTTCTAAAGGCAAAGTAAATTCATCTTTAGAAACAATCCAAGGTCCAATGACAGCTGCATTATCCAAACTTTTTCCTTTGAACCATTGCAGTTTTTTATTTTGAATATCTCTGGCAGAAATATCATTGCCAATAGCATAGCCAAAAATATAATTATCTGCTTCTTCTTCGGCAATATCTTTTCCATCTTTGCCAATCACAATCACTAATTCCGCTTCATAATCTAAAAGGCTTGCAAATTCACTTCGAATTGAGATAAGTGAACCATCACCTATCGCCGGATCTGCAACTTTTGAAAAATAAATAGGTTCTTTTGGTATCGATGAATTAGATGCGCCTATATTTGCAATTTCAGCTGCATGTTCGGCATAATTTTTACCAACACAAAAAATATTACGGCGTGGGTGCGGAATCGGGGATAACAGTTTGACTGAGTTAAGAGCAATCATTTGTTCAGTGTATCGAGGTAACGCCTCTAAAATATCATTAACAGTTTGAATGTTATATTGCCTAATGAAAGACAGCAGATCTGGAGCATTGTTTAATCCGAATTCTTGAATTATTGGTTTTAACGGCAAAATATTATTCTCATCAACTAAAACCCCATAACTCATTTCACTATTTATCTCATATGTTAAATATTTCATGTTGCCCCTTCTCGCAGATTAAATGATTTTCTTTTTTTAAGTAATTTTATTAATCTCGTTGCTTACCTATATTTTCTAATCAATCAAGGGAATTTCATAATGCCAAGATTTTCTAATACTGTCCATGATTTGCATTATAGCAATAGTTTCCTCATGGGGCATTTCAGAGCATTCAATTTCGCCATTTTTAATGGCCTTTACACAAGCTTCAACTTCATATTCATATCCAGAAATTTGCTCAGGTATACCAATAGTATCGATTAATTCGTAGTTGTCATTATAAATACGGATGGCTTCAGGATTATTAATATTTTGAACTTCAATAAGACCTTTTGTACCATAAATGGCACCTAAACGATTATAGATTCCATTCACGCCACATTGTAGAGTCGCCATTTTATTATCCGCATATTTGAATGTAATATTATCTGTAATATCAACACCGTTCTCAAAAATAGCTGTTGCCTCGACATCTACAATATCGGTACCAAATACCATTCTGGCAAAATTAATGACGTAAACTCCAACATCTAGCAAAGCACCACCTGCTAATTTTGGATCATGGATTCGCTCAATATCAGGCAAGTAATAGCCAAGATTCACGTTCAGTGAAACGACATCACCAATTATGCCAGAGACTAAAACATCGTTGAGAATTTTTCTAGAAGGCATATACCTCGTCCAAAGGGCCTCTGTAATCAACAATTTTTTGTCTTTGGCTAATTGAATTAAAGCCTTTGCTTGTTCTGCATTAACAGTGAATGCTTTTTCACACAAAACATGTTTTCCAGCGTTTAAGGCCATCTTAGCGCAATGATAATGATGTGAATGCGGCGTAGCAACATAAACCAAATCAATAGCTGGATCTTGTGCCATATCTTTATAGCTGCCATAGGCGTGTTCTATATGATACGTATCTGCAAATTTTTGAGCTTTGGCTATATCTCTAGATGCAACTCCATACAAATTAGCTGATTTCATTTCATTTACAGTATTTGCCATTTTAATAGCGATGGAACCTGCACCCATAATACCTATCTCTATCATCAATTTCTCCTAACTTTTCCTTCTAAAAATTGTTCTACTTCTCCTTGCAGTGGGATAGATGGTCCGGCACCAGATTTTGAAACAGCTAAAGCTGAAGCTGCCGAAGCAATCTTTAAACATTCTTGCGGACTTTTTTCGTCTATATAAGCATGAATAAAATAACCCGTAAACGTATCTCCTGCAGCTGTTGTATCGACAACTTTCACATCAAAAATGCCATGATGTGCTCGATTATCTTGATAGGCATAATAGGCACCTCGAGAACCTACCGTCATGATAAAATGACTATTGGGGAATCGTTCCACGAGATGATCCAATAATTCAGCATCAGACTCCCCCTCAGTCAATTGAGCTGCTTCAATTTCATTAATTAAGAAAAAATCAACATATTCCAATGGCATATCTGCTATTTTTTCATCAAATGGAGAAGGATTTAAAACTACCTTCATACCTTTAGCATGTGCATTTTTCATGATATAGGGAACTTCACTTATTTCATTTTGGAGTAAAAGAAAATCCCCCTCATTGAAATGTGCTAATGTTTCATCAATCTGTTTACGGGTTATCATTTGATTTGATCCACCATAGACTAGGATACAATTTTGACCGTCTTTATCAACTTGAATAAAGGTATGTCCACTTGGGGCATCAGGTAATATTTGTAGAAAATCTAAATGAACATGGCTGGATTCCAATATGTCTAAAAAAATGCGTCCATCTGTTTGCCCGATTGCACCTGCATGCCATACCTCAACGCCGGCACGAGCCAAAGCTAGTGATTGATTTAAGCCCTTGCCGCCAGCATAGACGTTTCTATCACTTGCAGACAACGTTTCGCCACCGATAAGTATGTGATCCACATTGTACACATAATCAATATTCAAAGAACCAAAATTTAGTACTTTCATGGTATCCATCTCCTTTATGTTTAAACACAAACATTCATCTAAACCTTTTTATACAGATTACAGTTTTTTGATTAACCAATTTACTATATTTTGGAAGAGTAAATCGTACGATTCCCAATCACAAAATTCTGGAGGGGCCCAATGAGGAGCACAATCCGTTGTAAAAGCAGCTGATCTCCCTTTACCATATTCTCCTACTGCGATAAATGGATCACCTAAGACTTCAGCCAATAATTGAGCCTCATCTTTTAAGATTGTTTGATTATAGCCCAAAATTGGTGGCCATTCTCCTAATCCAGCTAAAATAGGATGATTTTGTTGAATTGTTTTTGGATAAATTCCTTCGCCATGTTCCATGCGATCATCTCGATTCAATACCTGAACAGGAAGAACATCTTGGACAGCCGTATCCTGCCATTTTCCTTTTGCCTCTATGCCTGAAAATGTCATGTAGCCGCCAACCATCAATAATGATCCACCAGCTAACACATAATCACGAATCAAATTACAGCGATTCGGCTTATACTCACTTTTACTAAAAGTAGGATTTGGCAATAGGAGTGTATTGGCTCCAATGTCGGACAGGATGATACAATCATATTGCTCAAGTTCCGACATTTCATAAGGAAATTTTTCCGCTGCTATATGATTGGGCATATAATCAACTTCAAAGTCATCTGCTTCTAGAGCTAATTTTAAATTTGTTTCCGCACTCTCATATGTTGTCGTATTAAAACTATCAAATCCTTTAACATGTGTTGAATAAATAAACCACGATTCTCCAGCAAATAATACTTTTTTTGTCATTTTCATCTCCATTCACTTTTTTATGCTCTGTTAACTAAATTTAACAAAAATTAATTTGTGCTACTTTTTGTTGTTCTTATTTTTTTAGGTTGACTACCAAAATAATCGATAATCAAAGCCAAAATTAATACCACTCCCCAAATTAATGTAACGTAGTATGTAGAAACACTTCTGAATCTATTAATACCAGATTCTATGAACTTCAATAAAACAATTGAAACGAGAACCCCAGATAGTTTGCCTTTTCCTCCATTTGGACTAACACCACCAAGTACCATAATTAAAATGGCTTGCATGGTATAGTTTAAACCATAATCCGCCCGTACAGACGAATAAGTAACCATCATCATAAGACCGCCCATGGCTGCACATATCGCTGAGGTGATATATGTTTTGAATAATAGTTTTGTTGTGTCAACACCTGAATATTTAGCAACATGAGGGTTGGTTCCATATAATCTAAGTTTGGTGCCATAGGTGCTTTTCTCTAACATAAGCCAAATAATCAATGCCACAATAAGAAATACGACAAGTTTAAATGGTAAAAAAGAAAATAAATTGATAGAAAACAAATTGCTGAATTGTTTTGGAAATTCTGCAATCGCAGCACCTCCAGTTATAACGATGGAC
>CAYFRZ010000023.1:0-2152 GCA_964345675.1 uncultured Methanobrevibacter sp. | reverse complement strand
GCCAATAATGGTGGAACATTGAGTTTAGCAACCAAAAACGCATTTAAAATGCCAACTAATGTACCTATTAAAATAGCCAAAAGAAAAACAACGATTGAAAAATAAATTGGCATGTTTCCATCTGCGCCAAAAGTATAGTTTAATGCCAACACACAAATTATTGAGGCAAAATTTGCTACTCCAACCAATGATAAATCAATACCACCTGTCATCATAACTAACATGCCACCCAATACCATCAAACCATATTCTGGGATTTGTCCTGCCATCGTCAAAAAGTTAATACCTGTAAAAAACTTTTGCGATTGCGTCAACAACATAAATATTAACCATACAATCATGATAATGAGTAATCTTGCCATCTCTTTATTTGAATTGTATGCCTTCTTTATTTTACTCATATCGTCATCCCTTTCCCAGCTTTTCTGTTAACAGACTTATTAGATCTGAGCGCACTAACTGTCACACCTATCACTATAACGGCACCAACAAAGACATTGCTCCAAGTGGTTGGAATACCTAATAAGATCATGGAATTTTCTACCATTACAATAAGAAATGTACCTAAAATACATCCTGATAAATTACCGCCACCACCAGTAAGAGCCGCACCACCAAGTACGACACCTGCAATGATATTCATCTCCATGCCTAGCATATTAGTTGGATGCATTTGTTGCATCATACAAACTCTACAAATCCCAGCAATAGATGCTAATATGCCTATAATGATATATAGGATCAATTTTGTACGTTTAACATTAAAACCTGCAGCATAAGCGCTGCTTGGACTGCCACCTGTTGCATATATTCCCCTACCAAAAATGGTATACCTTAAGACAAAAAATAAGATGATGCAAGCAGCCACAAAAATCAAAAAAGTATACGGCAAGTTAGATGTCAAGCCATTAGCTTTATTCGTTATCGAAACAAATGGTGTTGTACCAAATTTTTTCATTGGTGTTGGTATCGAAGATAATTGATTTGCTTTTAAAGTGCCTTGCATAATCCCTTGAAAGACGCTAGATGTACCTAAAGTAACAATCATCGCATTTAAATCAAAATAACCTATAAGGAAACCATTTAAAGCTCCCAAAACTGCTCCAATTAACATTGCTAATAGGAAAACAACAATTACATTGCCTTCATAATGCATGTCTAGCATAATTTTCGTCGTTGCGTACGCAGATAATGAAGCAAGTGCAGGAAAAGAGACATCAATTCCACCCGATATAAGAGCCAATAATTCACAAAGAGCAAAAATGCCTGGCACAATCAAGGCACTCAATAAGTCTACAATATTATTTCCTGTAAAAAATTGTCCTGATCTTATTTGTACTAATATGCCTAAAAACAAAATGATCAAGAAGAGATAAGGGGTATTCGTGTTCATCAAGTTGTTAAATTTTCTTTTCATTTTAAACCTCTACATCATTGCATCCAATAGCTTCTGCTCATTTAATTCTGCGCTGTTGTCTTCTAATACAATTTTCCCATCTTTAATGACAATTATTCTAGAACAATTTTGAATAATTTCTGGCAAATCATCAGAAATAATAATGATGGTCATGCCTTGTTCTGCTAGGTTTTGTAAAATTTCATGAATATCTCGTTTTGAGCCGATATCCACGCCAACCGTTGGCTCATCTAAAATTAAAATATCAGGATTACAGGCTAACCATTTTCCCAGAACGATTCTTTGCTGATTCCCTCCTGACAATGTAGAAGCCGCATTATCTGGGTTATCTGTCTTTATTTCAAGTTTTTTCACCCAGTTATTAATAACTTCAGTTCTTTTCTTCTTATCTAAAATGCTGCCAACATTCGTTAGTTCATCGATACATGAAATAATCAGATTATCCGCAATAGATCTTGGAAGAAATAAGCCCTCAGATAATCGATCCTCTGGAACATAACCGATTTTATTAGCCATGGCATCTTGTGCATTATTAAGTTTTTGTTTTTTTCCATGAATGTAAATATCGCCAGATGTAGCAGGCAACAATCCGAAAAGAGACAATGCTAATTCACTTCTGCCAGAATCTAATAAACCTGTAATTCCTAATATCTCACCTGCATGTACTCTGAATCCAATGTCTTTATAGCTATTTTTTAAAAAAAGATTCTTAACTTGCAGTACGGATCTACTTGC